>VYEH01000272.1:0-2673 GCA_009843005.1 Pseudomonadota bacterium
GTATCGGCGTTATCCTCGCCGGGCTGATTCTGAACGCTCAGCGCGTGCAAGGTAATCGCATCGACCGACTGGAGGATGCGCTCACTGAACATCGGGTGGAAGCGGCTCGGGATTTCGGCGAGATCAAGAGCAGCATCGAGCACCTGCGCACCGGCGCTCCCCCAAGCGAGCGCTAAACCTCGACGATCAACCCCGGATTGTATCCGGTGAGCGTCTCGTGCGGATAGCCGCCCTGGTTCGACAGGATTCGGGTCTCTCCGAGCGTGAAGTCCACGTTGTAGTGCGTGTGACCGCAGATCCACAGTTCGGGCCGGGTGGACGCCACGACTTTCGGAATGTCGGCGCAGAAATACCTGGCGATGTCATCCATCGGAAAGCCCGTATGGCGCGCTTTAAGGGTCGGCGGCCAGTGCGTGATGACGATATCGCCGGGCTTGACCGTCTCGGTCAGAAACGCCACGGCCTCTTCGTGCAGGTCCAGCATGGCTGCAGGAGTCATCAGGCCGCCGCCGTGCCGGATGCGGTGGAAGTCGTTGATCGCCCGGCCCGCGTTGAACATGGACAAAGGCTCGTGGCAGAAGTTGGCCCACAGAGGCGTGCCAACGAACCGCCGATCACCCACCTGCACCGCCCGGTTGTTCATCCACTCGTACTCGCCGTACATGGCCATCTCTTCCATGTGGCGGTTGGCCTCGTGCAGATCCCTGCCGTAGTACTCGTGGTTCCCCGGCACGTAGAGGATGGCCTCGTAGCGCCCGGCCAGGTCGTCTCGCAACCACTCGACGGTCACATCGTCCGCGTAACCGATGTCGCCCGCGAGCACCAGCACGTCGGCGCCGATGTCCGGGACTACCGGCGAATGGCCGAATTCACGATGTATGTCGCTCGCGATCTGCAATTTCATGGTTGTAATTCCATCAGCTGGATGCACTGACATTCAGGAACAGAAAGTTGTTCCATGCAAGCCTGCATTTCTCGACTTTTTGGCCAGATTCGCGCAATGCCGGGCCGAGTAACGGTATGTTACATTGCGGGCATGAAAGAAGAGGTGCGATGGTTGATCGGTATCGGGCTCATCCTCGGCGGGCTGATTCTGAACGCTCAGCGTGTGCACGGAAACCGCATCGACCAGCTCGTGAACCAGGTTGAGCGGCTGGAAGATGTGCTCACGGAACATCGGGTGGAAGCGGCCCGGGATTTCGGCGAGATCAAGAGCAGCATCGAATACCTGCGCACCGGCGATCCACCGGGCGAGCGCTAAACCTGGACGATCGGCGATTTCGCTGCTATACAGTGTGCCGCCCCGGTAGGAGTATCCCGAGATGACCGTTCTTGTCGCCGGCCTTGTGCTGTTCATCGCGCTCCACACGATACCGAGCGTCGTAGCCTTGCGCGCCGCGCTCATCGCCCGTCTCGGTCCAGGACGCTACCGAGGCGTGTTCTCGCTCCTCGCGTTTACAAGTCTGGTACTTATCGTATGGGGGTTCGGTCGAGCGCCCTTGGAACCGTTGTACGCGGTACCAGTCTGGGGGCGCCAGGTGGCGATGTTCGCGGTGCCGGTGGCGGTTGTCCTGTTCGCGGCGGCCAATATGCCAACCCATATCCGCGCCGCGGTCAGGCATCCGATGCTGCTCGGGACACTGCTGTGGGCAACGGCCCACCTGCTCTCCAACGGCGATCTCCGCTCGGTGGTGCTGTTCGGCAGTTTCGCGGCGTTTGCGGTACTCGACTTCGTCAGCGTCGAGGCACGCGGCAAGCGGCCGTCGACCGACAAGGCGCCGCGCCTTGCCATGGACGGGATAGCCATCGTCTCGGGTCTCGTGGTCGCCGGCCTGCTTACGGTCTTCCACGGCGCCTTGTTCGGCGTGCCGATAATCTAGCGGGACTCGCGTCGCCTCTGACCGGTCGACGGCTATCGGTGCCGGACGGATCGGCGGTTTACCCGGAGCGGCCCGATTGGCAGTCGTCCGAACCAGCCCGACTGGCGGTATCCGAACCAGCCCGACCGGTAGTTATCCGAATCAGCCCGATCGGCAGCTACCCGAGCCAGCCTGATCAGCAGCGACCCTCGCTGCGGACGTACCTGCGATCTTTCCGAACACGGAACCCGCCATCAGCCCCGCACCGCCGGGATAGTTGTTGTAGAACACGCCGCCCACCAACTCCCCGGCCGCATACAGTCCCGGGATCGGCCGCAGGTCGCTGTCCAGCACTTCGGCATCCGTATTGATGCGTAACCCGCCGAAGGTGAACGTGATGCCGCAGGTCACGGCGTAGGCTTCGAACGGTGGCTGACCCAGGGTATTTGCCCAATTGCTCTTGTTTATGGACAGGCCCTCCGTGCAGCGTCCGTCCTTGACGTTGGGGTTGAAGGGGATGTCCGTCCGCACCGCCGCGTTGTAGGTCCTGATCTCCTCGAGACAGGCAGCGGAGTCCACATCATCCAGCACGTGGACCAGTTCCTCCAGTGTTTCCGCGGAAACACGGGTGACCTTGCGGATGCGGTACTCGTCCCGCAGCAGATGCGTGGTCTTGGCATCAAAGATCTGCCAGGCGAACTGCCCCGGCTGCTTCATGATCTCGACCCCGTAGCGGACGTAGGTGTAGTTGCGGAAGTCCGCGCCCTCGTCCACGAAGCGGCGGCCGTGGGCGTTGCCCATGAAGCCGAAGGGG
>VYEH01000272.1:2683-3145 GCA_009843005.1 Pseudomonadota bacterium
CCGTAGCCCGCCGCGCCCAGGGCCAGGGCCATCCGGATCCCGTCGCCGGTGTTGAAGCGGGTGCCGCGCACCCGGGCAACCTCCCATCCGGGGCCGAGATAGCGTGTGCGCCACTCCGGATTGGCCTCGAATCCGCCGCAGGCGAGCACCACAGCGTCGGCGGGCACCGTCTCGGGCCGCTCCCCGCCCCGGCGCACCACCACGCCGGTGACGTTCTTGCCGTCGGAAGCCAGATCCACGGCCCGCGCGTTGTACTGAATTTCGATACCGCGCCCCAGGCAGGCTTCGGTCAGGCTGTCCACAAGTCCTGGCCCGCCACCGACCGCCTCCACCGTCAACCCGCCCCAGAACGTGAACTTGCCGTTGATCTTGAACGCCTGCCGGCCGTAGATCGGCATGAACCGCACACCCTTGTTCCTCATCCAGTTCATGGTCGGCGCGGACTGGCGCACAAGGCACTCC
>VYEH01000081.1 GCA_009843005.1 Pseudomonadota bacterium
CTCTTGGTGGTGTGTATCTGAATTTGTTTTTTGATGCTGTGCAGGCGGTGAACAATCCGCAGGAGGTTCAGGATTTTCTGCGTAGCTTTCGTGAAGCGGACAAAGAATCCTCAGGGAAGCCTTCGAACGTTGATGGTGGAGAAGAAGGCGGCGCGGTATCGGCAGAGACCGTGTCAGATGATTCTGCATCCGAGGCAGGTATTGATGTATCCACTTCTGGCGATGGCTCTGGATGACGTTGTGTTTGCGATAGGATACGAGGAAGAGTTGAAACGGGAACAAGAAGAACGTAGATTTCTTGCGAGTTTGCATGACAAGAAGCTGAGGTGATTTATGCCGTTTAGGGTGGAATCGTCTGATGTGTTAGTAGATGAATTTGACGAATTGGTATCGGATGTGAATGCTGCATCTGTATCGTTTGTTGATTTTTCAGATATTGTCATGTCGGCAGGGATTGTGTTGGGTGATTTTGTATCTGATCTTGTGAGAGTGGATGCGTTTTTTGCTCAGTTTGGTCGTTTTGTTGAGGAATCTGTTCGATTTGATGGGGTAGTCGGGGATCTACAAGAGAGTCGGGAATCGGTAGTTGGGAATCGGAGTAGTCGGGAATCGGAGTTCCCTCCTACAAGAGAGTCGGGAATCGGGGACGTTTTGGAATGGGAGGGAGCAACGCAAAGGTTGTTGCGTGCACTCGAGTCTGTGTCGGAGGTGTCTCGTGAGGATATCTCGGTACAGGTTGCGGTTGAAGGTGCTGCGTTGATGCGATTGGATAATCAGGAACGTGCTGAGTCTGAACATGCATCCAAGCTTCAAGATATTGCAGTGGAACTTCGTCAGCTGGAGGTGGAGTCTGAACAGGAGAAGACTCGGGTTACGCGTGAGTCGGTATTGGAGCGGACGGAATTGACTGAACGTGCGGTGGACGTGTTGACAGCGGATGTTGTGCCGGGTGGAGTTTTTGAACAGGCGCGGGATTTTATAGCGTTGACAGATGGTATTGAAGAGAGCATGCAACGTCTTGAGACGGGTCTTTATGCTTTTAGTGAGATATTCAGCCGTGAGTTTACGAATTCGATTCAGTCGGGTATGTCGGTTTTGGAGGAATTTCAGCAGAGTTTAGGTGCTCCGCGTCTGGCTGTGTTGACTGAGGAGGTTCGGGGATCGGATGTTCTATCCAGGTTGGAGTCTGGACAGTCTGCTCGCGATGAACGGACTGCGGAGAGATTTGCTGCGGGTGCGTCGCGTTTCCGATCGGCAGAGGTAAGAGAAGATAGACGGGCATTGTCGTTTTTTGATGGTTTGTCTCCGGATGTGCAGCGTGCGATTGACTCGTATCGTGAGGAACGGGCTATAGAACTCGGCACGGATATTCCGGAGCAGTTGAGTCAGGTTCGGACTGCTTCTGATAGGTTGTCGGTGGGTGCCGGTGATCTGGTTGCTTCTGTCCCGCTTGATGTTGTTGATGCGGTAACGGATATTGTTGAGGTACGTCGTGATGCGAATGCGGAGCTTGTGATTTTGGAGGAGGAGGCTGCTGCTGAGATTCAGCTTGTTCAGGAGAGCGTGACGTTGAGTGCTGAGAATAAAGCGAAAGCGATTGAACGTATTGAACGAGAGACGGCGTTGCGTCGGATCCGTATTGAGAATGAGGTATCGGAACGTCAGCGTGCATCTTTCCAGTCGGTTGTGACGAATTTTCTGTCGGGTGGAGGTCAGATGATTGCTGCGGAGGCGCAATTGGCATTGGCGCGTCGTGCTACGAATGCGCTTAGCGGTGTGTTTGGTGGTGGCGGTGCTGTCGCTGCTGCGGGTTCGGGTTTATTCAGTAGTGTGCTTTTACCTCTTTTGGGTGGTCTTACGGTTGCTTATGGAGCAACGAAGTTGATTGCTCCGAGCAGTCCGAGTGCGGATGTGTATGAACGGTTGCAATATGGTGTGTCGGGTGAGGGGAGTGATCGGAGTGTTGTGGAGACACCGGGGTTAACTCGTGCGAGTCAGGAAACAGACACGCCTATTCTTGAGGCTAATATCAGTGTGAATGTGGAGGCATCTGGGACTCGGCTTGGACAAGCGAATGCACGTGAACGTTTGAAAACGGAACGTTGGGGTGGATAGGAAACCTCGCCAAATGGCGAAGGGGTGATGTGTGTGTGTGGAAGTGTGAAAGATGGAATTTCGGGGGTGGGGAATTGGATGGAGGTTTTGAATGTCGACGGTGTTTATGGATCCCGATTTAATATATCCTGTTCGTGATGCTTCGGACAAGAAGATTGACGGTGATCGTCGGTCGGTAGAGGAAGTGTCGGGTGCTACGCCTACGTTGACGGTGGAATTGGGTACTTCTCCGCAGACAGTTGACTGCTGTTGGTTCGGTGTTGAGAATGTGGCGTCAGCTGAGATTTTGCTGGACAGTAGGGTGGTCGTTTCCTCTGTTGATTATCCTAAGAAAAGAGGTTTTGCTTCTTTTCGTGAGATGTCTGTGACGTCGGTATCGCTGAGAGTGGTTGAGAAAGAGGATGCGTCTTCGCCAGTGCGAGTTTCGGTGGTTGCCGCTGGGAAAAAAATATTAGAGCTTCCCGACAAAGTGTTTTTGCCTGGCACGACACCACGTCACGTTTTACGTGGGGCAGGTGCGCATGAAATGTTGGGGGGTTCGCTAAGACCGTGGAGTACGGTGAATGATGGTAAAGCACGGATGGATATCGACTATACAGGTTCGCGATGGAAGTCGGATCGGATTGAGGCTTTTATAGAGATGTACGAAAAATATCGGACGTTCTATTTTGTTCGGGATACGTTGTCGCATCCGTTGGACGCGTATTTAGCCACGTGGGGTAACGTGGTGCTGCCAGTCCCGTATAGCACGGGTTATCGTCCGTCGGGGCAGGATGTGCAGTTTAGTGTTCGGGAATTGTAAAGAGACGGGCAATGAATTGCCCTACTACGAACGCAAGACATGTGATGTGGCGAGGTATTAAGTCAAAGACTCCCGCAAGGTTGCGGGCATGACGGGGTGCTTACCAGTGAAAGATACTTTGTTATGATCGGATTATGCTAAACAAAGAGACTGCCCGCAATTGTGTTTTTTTGTTTGCGTTCAAAGAAAAAACACAACGCACCCATGCAGGCGCAGCGCGTTGATG
>VYEH01000010.1 GCA_009843005.1 Pseudomonadota bacterium
ACTTTGCTTTCGCCCTCGAAAACTGTATGGATCAAGAGCCGGTAATCCTGCCTGACTTCTAAACTGCGGCGCAGAAACGTAGAAACACTCTGCAAACTCCAGCAGTATTCGAACGGTAGTTCCAGCGTTATCCGAACGGTGATTCCAGAGGATCCGAACGCTGGTTCCAGGAACATCCGAACGGTGATTCCAGCGACATCCGAACGGTAGTTCCAGGACCATTCGAACGCTGGTCCGATGTTGTCGTCGGGCCAGGGGTTCGGGTTCAGAAGGGGTTCTTGCGAGCAGGGCCGCCGGGCAGGGCCCGGGCGGTTCTCCGTCATCGGTTCCGGCACTCTTTCTTCCATCGACCAGGGTGGAAGAGGGTGACGATCGATGAGGAGAACCGACATGCAGAGTATTACACGTGTCCTGATGCTCAAGCTGGAGCAGGGTCTGTCGATGTCCCGTGTGGCGGCGGCCGTGGGCATCGGCAAGGCGACGGTGCACGACATCCTTCACCGTGCCGATGCCGCCGGTGTCGGCTGGCCGCTTCCCGAAGGGATGGACGAGGACGAGATCCGTGCCCGGCTCTACCCGAAGAAGCCGGCCCCTGGAGCGTGCGCGCGCCTGGCGCCGGACTTTGACGGCATCCGGGCGGAGCTGACGAAGCCGCGCCGGCGCCGCAGCCCTCGCCTGACCCGCATCCTGTTGTGGGAGGAGTATTGCGAGGAGGCCTGGGCGGCGGGCAAGGAGCCCTACTCCTACGCCTGGTTCTGCGACCGCCTGGCGGACGGCGTGGGGGTCTCGCAGAGTGCGTTGAAGATGCGCTTCGACTATCCGCCGGGGGAGTACCTGATGACGGACTTCTCCGGCAAGACCCTGCCGCTCATCGGGCCGGGGAGCCCACGCGGCCATGCGGAGATCTTCGTCGCGGTCCTGCCGTGGTCGCAGAAGGTGTTCGCCTATGCGGTGGCGTCACAGACGGCGCAGGACTGGACCCTGGCGCACCGCGCGGCCTTCGAGTTCTTCGGTGGCGTTGCGACGTTCGTCATCCATGACAACCTTCCGGCAGGGGTGACGGAGAACCGCGGTCTTGACGGCCTGACCCTGAACCGGGACTTCAGGATGTTCTGCGAGCACTACCACACGGTGTCCCTGCCGGCACGCCAGGCGCGGCCCCGCGACAAGGGTGCGGTGGAGGCCGCCGTCGGCTTTGTCGGGAGCGCGCTCCTTGCCGCCCTGCGCAGGCGCAACTTCTTCACCTGCGACGAGATGAACGCGGCCTTCCGGGAGCGTCTGGGCGTTCTCAACGGGCGGCGCATGAAGGCCTACGGCAAGAGCCGTGACGAGCTCTTTGCCGAGGAGCGGGCCCTGCTCAAGGCCCTGCCGGCACGACGCTGGGAATGGGCCACGTGGCACCCCCGCAAGGTCGGACTGGATTACCATGTCACCTACGACAAGCGGCACTACTCCGTGCCCTGGAGCCATGCCGGCAGACGGGTGCAGGTGCGGGTCGCGGAACGCACCCTGGAGATCTTCAGCGAACAGGGTGGCGAGCGTCTGGCCGTGCACCGGCCCGGAGCGTTCAAGGGGCGCTTCTGCACCGAGCGCGACCATATGCCGTCCCACCACCGCGAGGCCCTCGAGCTGCGTGTGCCGGACCTGGGAAGCTGGCTCCTGGCAAAGGCCTCCCAGACCGGTCCGGCCGTGCTCAGGTGGGCCCAGGGTTGCATGGACGCATGGGAGTTCCCGGAACAGTCGTTCCGCACCATCCGCGGCGTCGTGAGCCTCGCCGACAAGCACCCCAGGGAGCTGGTGAACGCGGCCTGCGAGGACGCCATCCTCGAGGCCAACACGAGCTACGGCTACGTCAGGGACTGGCTCGGCAAGGCGCGCAAGGCCGAAGCCAGGGTCCCGCCCGACGAACCCATTCCGCCGCATGACAATGTGCGCGGCGGCGCTCACTACCGTCGCGGGAGGACGCACCCATGAGCCTGTTCGACCCCACCTACCGGCTGCTCCGGCGCGAGGCCATCGACGGCATGGCCGAAGCCCTCGAGGCCCAGAACCGGGTCCCCGACATCGCCGAACTCAGCTTCGAGGACCGCCTCGCCATGCTGCTCGATGCCGAGATGACACGCCGCACCGAGCGCAGCTACCAGGCCCGCCTGCGCCAGGCCCAGCTGCGCATCCGGCCGACCCTCGAGGAGGTCTCCTGCAAGAGCGGACGCGGCCTCTCCCGCTCGGTGCTCACCCATCTCGCCACCGGCGACTGGATCCGCAAGGGCAACGGGCTGATCATCGAGGGCAAGACCGGCGTCGGAAAGACCTTCCTGGCCTGCGCTCTCGCCCACCAGGCCTGTCGCCAGCTGCACTCCGTGCTCTACCGCCGCGCCGGCGATCTCCTCGCCGAGATCGCCGCGGCCCGGGTCTCCAACCGCCTGGCGAAGCTGCAGCGAAGGCTGGCCCGGGTCGACCTGCTGGCCATCGACGACTTCGGCCTCGCCAGCTTCACCGCCGAGGGACGGCGCGACCTGCTCGATGTCGTCGAGCGCCGCGAGCGCGGCAAGTCGACGCTGGTGGCCAGTCAGGTGCCGAGCGATCGCTGGCATGCCATCATCGGAGAACCGACCATCGCCGACGCCATCGTCGACCGGCTGGTGAACTCCGCCTACCGCATCCAGCTCGATGGCCCCTCCATGCGGGAACGCGAGGCGCTTCCAGCGCTCGAGGAGGTTGCGGTCGAGAACGCCGGCAAAGCGGAACAAACGTCCGACGGGTCGTCCCGATGAGAGGAGGCCGGGCGCCTGCGGCGCCTGCTCATGATCATCGTCGCGGGCAACGCGGCGTCCTGATCGCCCTGGACGTCCGCCAGCGTGATGGGCGCGCTGACGTCCAGGGCGGGCCGCCGCGCTCTCGAACAGCAGCCGGCGGTGCTGAAGCACCGCATGAAGGACCGTCCGCCAGGACCCGTTTGACGCCACCGATCACCGTCAATACCCTGCCATCCGGGCCTGCCAGGGGCAGGCCGGAAAACCAGAATCAACAAGAGGCGAAAACCAAAGTCAGCCGGAGCCGGAATCCAGAATCCGTCGTTCGGATAAATCAAGAACGGCCGTTCGAATACTCAAGAGATATCAACGAGATTGTCTACGCC
>VYEH01000047.1 GCA_009843005.1 Pseudomonadota bacterium
ATGCAGAACTTGAGATTGTAGAGGTGCCCCACGTCATAGCATTCGTGTTCGAACTTGACGTTGTGTTCGCGTCCCAGCGCCCTTTCAACCTGTGCGATGTCGCGAAACGTATTGCGGAAAATGTAGCTGTCCGAATCGGCGACGTAGTCTCGTTCCCAGTCGAACTTCCAGGTTTCGTACCGCTGCGCCAACGGGTGAAACGAGAAGTTCATGCTGCCCATGTTCAGGGAGCTCATTTCCGGCGATGCCACCTCGGACGGCCTGATGCGGTCCTCGATGGGCGTCTTGAGGCTGCCGCCGGTGGAGACATTGATGACCGCGTTCGTATGCTTCTTGATTACCGGCAGAAAGCGCATGAAATGATCCGGGTCGAGCGACACCGAACCGTCCTCTGGATCGCGCGCATGCAGGTGCAGCACTGCGGCGCCGGCTTCAGCCGCGTCGATTGCCTGTCGGGCAATGTCCTCGGAGCGAAAAGGCAGGGCATCTGACATGGTCGGCGTGTGGATTGCCCCTGTGATCGCACATGTGATCGCCACCTTTCGCTGCTTTCTAGCCATCCGTACTGCCCTCATGGTGGTTCTGGCGCTGCCGGTGCTTCAGGTAGCCCACAATGGCGATGACGGCGAATACGAGCATCATGGACACGACGCCGCCCATCCAGATTCGAGTCACTTCCAGCTCAGCCATTGTGCTTCTCCCGGCCCTGCTTCTGAAGCAGCCTGGCGACGAAAACGCCGACAACGACGAAAACGACGATCAACGCCAGGCTCGTGAAAAAGATGTCGATAAACACGGTATTCTCCCTTCAGCCCGCAGCGCTTCGATTCAGGAAACCGGGTTGTCCGGGCCGTACCAGGTTGCCGGCGACCAGTATGCCAATAGCCACAAAGACTGTAACGAAGGCGTTTGGCGTACCCGCCATGCCGAGCCATGCCGGGAGGTCGCTGAAGGACCACACTGAATTGGCGATCCAGCTCGCGAGCAGCGTCGTGATGGCCACACGCTGGTTGCAGCGCCAGAAAAGGCCGAATACCAGCACCCAGAAGACCGGCACGAGCCAGGCGAACAGCCAGTTCATCGCCGCGAGAATGGGCGGCAGGAAGGACGCCACGCCGGTTGCAGTACCGGCCACAAGCACGATGACGATGCGCATCACCAGCGTCATTTGCCTTTCGTCGGCGTCCGGCCTGTAAAGATTGCGGTAGATGTCATGGCTGAAGATCGTCGCGATCGCGAGCGAAATCATCGCAAACGTCGACAGAATCGCCGCGAGGAACGCTGCCAGCAGGATCGCCGCGAGCCAGTTCGGAAGGTAGGCGACGAGCATGGACGTGGCGGCCACCTTTTGGCCGAGCGCCTGAAACTCGGGAATTGATTTCGCGGTCAGACCGAGCACGACGGCAAAGACGCCGAACAGCCCATTGACCGGGGCGGCGATCCACAGGGCGCGCATGATGGTCTTGTCGTCCTTCGCCGCCATGGCCGGCTGCAGCAGCATCTGGTTGATGCCCTGGCTGAAGATGACGGCAACCAGCGTACCCAGCACGAACGTCATCATGATCTCGGCATTGCCGAAGATCGACAGCATGTGTGCCTGGTCGGCGCTGAGGTAGAACTGCTCGACCGAATCGAAATTCCGGCCCGGCAGGTTAAGGGCCACGACGATGACGGCGAGGATCAGGCCGACGTACATGACTACGGCGTTGACCAGGTTGACGACGCCGATTTCGTTGATCCCGGCAAGAATGACATAAAGAATGCCGAGCACGCCGCCGACAACGGCGCCGGTCGGGATGTCCCAGTCGGTGAGCGACGCAAAGATGATGCCGATACCCTGCGCTTCGACGGTCAGTATGCCGAACAGTACGCCCGCCATGACGCAGGATACGAGCAGGCGTGTTTCGATGCCGTAGCTCATCTGGAGCAGTTGCGGCACGGTCGCCACGCCGATTCGCCGCAGCCAGACGCCCGTGCCGAGACAGACGACCACCAGCAGGATCACGTGCGCCAGGCTGAACCAGACGGCGGCCGCGCCCAGTATCCAGGCCATCTCGAAGACGCCCAGAATGTGCGGTCCGCCCAGAACGGTCAGCGCCAGTGTGACGGCGACCACCGGCATCGACAGGCTGCGGCGGGCGAGGGCGAATTCGTCCTTGGCCGTTGCGTCCCTGCGGCGCTGCAGCCAGAGGCCAAGCCCGACGATCACGATGACTTCGTACGCCAGAACGGCGCCAAGCAATGTGTAGTTCATGCTTTACCTTCTCCGGCCGGTACTTTGCCGGAAATTCGTTCTACAATCCCGTCTCTCGCGGCGGGCAGCGGATTTCCAAGTGTAGCCTCTATCGCGTCGTCGCGGGCTCAAAATTGGTCGATAGCAGGAGAAAGTAAATGCCCGGATGGCAAGAAGGCGATTGGCGCGACGAAAATCTGTGCCAGTTCGAGGAGTCGAATCTCGAAAACAACATGGGACTCGAGTTCTATGATCTGACTCACCCCTGGGGTCTGGGCCAGCCGTGCTGGCCGTACTTCGCGGACGTCGAGATCGTGAGACTTCACAACATGTCAAAGTCAGGCGTCCTGACACAGAAGATCACCACCGTGATGCACTCCGGAACGCACATCGACGCGCCCGGCCACGTGGTGCCGGGCACGGCGTTCATGGACGAGGTTCCGCTGCCGAATTTCTTCGGGACCGGCGTCGTCGTATCGATTCCGAAGAAGAAGTGGGAAGTCATCACCGCGGAGGATCTGGAAAACGCGCGGCCCAGGATTCGCCGGGGCGACATCGTCATCGTCAACACTGGCTGGCACAAGTACTACGGCGACAACCAGCATTACTATGGCTACTCGCCGGGCTTCTACAAGGAGGCGGGGGAGTGGTTCGTCGAGAAGAAAGTCAAGATGGTCGGCTCCGACACGCAGGCGCTCGACCATCCGCTGGGCACCGCCATCGCGCCCCATGGACCCGGCAAGCCGGACGGGCTGCTGCCCCATGTCTGTGAGGAATACCTTGAAACCACGGGGCGCACCGTGCTCGAGGATTTCCCGGAGTGGGAGCCGTGCCACAAGGCCATCCTGTCGAACGGTATCCTGGGCTTTGAGAACGTCGGCGGCGATATCG
>VYEH01000351.1 GCA_009843005.1 Pseudomonadota bacterium
TTCCTTTCGAGCCGGACCTCGAAGAGCCCGCCCCCGATCAAATCCCCGTAACCGCCGCGCCGGGCGGGTTCGGTTCGCGAGTACACAGCGCCATCCGCAACGGCCACCTGTTCGGCATCCACGCCGAGCTGCTCGGCGCCCAGTTCGAGCAACACGCGCCGCGCTTCTGCCGCGGCGCTGCGTAGCGGGTTGGCGCCCCGCTCGATGCCGGTACTGCCGCTGGCGCCGCCCTGGTTGACGGTGAGCGCGGTATCGCCCATGACCACGTCGACCCGCTCCAGCGTCAAATCCAGTTCGTCGGCGACGATCTGGGCGATGGATATATCCACGCCCTGCCCCATGTCCATCTTGCCGAAGAAAGCCGTCACCTGGCCGCTTTCGTCGATCTTCAGATAAGTATCGAGCTGTCCCGGCGAAAGCGCCCGCCACAACGGCCGGTTTTCCGCCGCAGAAGTCTGCCGCACCTGCGGGACCGCCAGTGACACCACCAGGCATCCGCCGCCCTTCAAAACGTCGCGCCGCTTCACCGCGGAGTCGTTCCAGCCCACCGCTCAGCCCTCCCGCTCCGAGAGCACCGCGGCGGCCCGCTTCACCGCGCGCAGAATTGCCGAGTGGGATCCACAGCGGCATTTCAGCCCGGTAAACGCCTGTTTTATGGCCTCGTCACTGGGGTTGGGATCGCTCTCCAGCAACGCGGTCGCGTAGAGAATCCAACCGTTCATGCAGTACCCGCAGAACATCGCCTGCTCGTCGATGAACGCCTGCTGGACCGGGTGCGGCTCCTCCGCCGTGCCGAGCCCGCCCAGGGTCTGCACCTTGCCGGTGACGGCGGCGACCGGCACCACGCAAGCGCGAATCGGTTACCCATCCACCAGAACGGTGCAGGAACCGCACTGCGCAAGGCCGCAGCCGAAGCGGGGGTTGTTGAAGCCCAACTCGTCGCGCAGGGCGTAGAGCAGAGGCATCTCGGGCTCTACGTCCAGTCTATGGGCCGTGCCGTCGACATCCAGAGTGATGACTGCCATGCCAGGAACCCTACTCCATGCGTGGTGACTTCACCGCGCCTGCTCCACGTTGCCGAACAAGACGGGGTTGTCGGGAGAGCTGTCCGGGACCGCGCTTACCGATCCCGGGCGCCGATTCGTGTCAACCCCGCCATATAGGGACTCAACACCTCAGGGACGATAACAGAGCCGTCCGCCTGCTGGAAATTCTCCATCACGGCGATGAGTGCGCGGCCGGCGGCAACCCCCGAGCCGTTGAGGGTATGCACGAGTTCCGGTTTGCCGGTATCCGGGTTGCGCCAGCGCGCGTGCATGCGCCGCGCCTGGAAGTCCCCACAATTGCTGCACGAGGAAATCTCGCGGTAACGGTCCTGGCCGGGCAGCCAGACTTCGAGATCGTAGGTCTTGGCCGCGCTGAAGCCCGTATCGCCCGCGCACAGGGTCACCTTTCGATAAGGTAGCTCCAACCGCTGAAGAATCACCTCTGCATGGCCCGTCAGTTCTTCCAGTGCCCGGTCGGAGTCGGTCGGAGCCACCACGTGCACCAGTTCCACCTTTTCGAACTGGTGCTGGCGGATCATCCCGCGGGTGTCCTGGCCGTAGGAACCAGCCTCGGAGCGGAAACACGGCGTATGGGCCGTCAGCCTCATGGGCAATTGCCCGGGCGCCAAAATATCGTCACGAACCAGGTTGGTAAGCGGCACTTCGGCGGTGGGCACCAGGCGCAGGTCCCGTTCGCCGTCGACGGAAAAGAGGTCTGCGCTGAATTTCGGCAATTGCCCCGTGCCGAACAACGCGACATCCTTGACCAGGTACGGTACGTAGCATTCGGTGTAGCCGTGCTCGCGGATGTGAACGTCCAGCATGAACTGGATCAGGGCCCTGTGCAGTCCGGCCAGGTCGCCCCGAAGGACCGAAAACCGGCTTCCGGACAGCTTGGCCGCCCCTTCGAAGTCCAGCAGGCCGAGTCCTTCCCCCAGCGCGATGTGATCCTTCGGCTCGAAATCGAATGACGGCGGCTGCCCCCACTTGCTGACCAGGGCGTTGGACGTTTCATCGGTGCCGTCGGGCACGGTGTCGTGGAGCAGGTTGGGCATACCCGCGAGAAAGTCGTTCAATTCCTCCTGCAGGGACTGCAGGTCCGCCTCCGCCTTCGTCAGTGCTTCGCCCAGTTCCCTGACCTGAAGTCTGAGCGGTTCGATGTCCTCGCCTGACGCTTTCGCCCGGCCGATGCTCCTGGAACGCTCATTACGCTCGCGACGCAGGTTTTCCACACGGACCTGGAGCGACTTGCGCTCGTCTTCCAATCCCTGGTAGTGACGGTGGTCAAGCACGAACCCGCGCCGCGCCAGGTTCCTGGCGATGGCTTCAAGATCGGTACGCAATCCTTTCGGGTCCAGCATGTCGGGCTAAGTCCGCTCAGTCAGGGGCCGCAACCGTCCATCAACTCACCGTGCATTGTCAACCGGCTCGCCGATAACGTCCGCGTCCGCAGGAGGCTCGAACCGGAAGAACTCATCTTCGATTTCCAGGTTGACAGCCATGTTGCGAAATTGGATGGATGTCACCTGGCCCAGTGCATCGACCAGCACCAGCGCAAATAGCTCACCGGCATCGAAACCAAGCTGAACGGAGCGGAAGTCCACACCCGGTTCCCTCGGCTCGAGGGAAATCCAGGTAATCGCCCCATCACCGGAAGTCTCCACG
This sequence comes from Pseudomonadota bacterium, assembly GCA_009843005.1. Taxonomy (GTDB): domain Bacteria; phylum Pseudomonadota; class Gammaproteobacteria; order Steroidobacterales; family Rariloculaceae; genus UBA6522. The sequence continues at coordinate 2,712 of VYEH01000351.1, forward strand.
ATCTCGAACCCGTCGCGCACCTGGCCGTCACCGCTGAGCAGCATCGCGGGCGACGAGGCGATCGCGCCCTCCAGCGGGCTGACCGTCACCTGTTCGAGCTCCACATCATGGATCCACAGGTTCTCGGCGTCCGCCACCACCTGCTGCTCGAACGGTTCCGAATAACTCCACAGGAACCGGTTAGGCCGCTTGAGCGAGAACGTGCCCGAAGCCGTTTCGACCAGGTTTCCGCCGCCGTCCAGCAATTCCTGACTGAACTCCGCTCGCAGGGTACGGGTATCTTCGAGAAAACGGTCAAGCGATCCGGGGCCGACGCCGTCCGCCTCCGGAACTCGGGTTTGCGAAGCCTCGTCTTGTGCCGCCGAGGACTGAGTGTCCGGAACCTCATCCTGAGCGGCAGCTGGAAGCT
>VYEH01000437.1 GCA_009843005.1 Pseudomonadota bacterium
CCTCACGCGGCGACCTGGCCGAGTGGATGAATTCGCATGATATGAGTTCATCTCTGCGGTTGTACCGTCTCGTGGGTTCGAATCCCACCCTCTCCGCCACATTATTCATATAAGCTATTGTTTTCAATATATTTACTTATTGGCGAACTTGTTCATGGGTTTGAATAACGCTACCCAGCGGGTGGTCATCCCATAGCCTAACACTCCGGTCGCGGCAAATTACTTCTGCCCCCCTAGATTGACGCATCGCGTCGTCAGTTCCTGAAGCGCATCCACCACTGTGCGCTTCGCGCCGTATTTGCAAATCTCCCTGTTTTGCACAGATTTGAACCTCGACAACAGCATAGCGCGGCTCAGAATGACTCCATGCGGTACCGGACCGAGCACGACATTCAAATTTCAGACGGGGCGCTGTTGCAGAGTCAGAAGTCATTACTTTTCCGCGGATTCGTCCGGTTTCTCTTCGCCGTAAAGATTCCCGTGAGAGAGGCCGAGGAGTGCATTCGCGAAGTCCCAGCGTGGCGCGGTCCAACGAGATCGATTGCGGCATCACCGACTGGTTCGGGCGCATTCAAAGGAGTACCCGCTCATGACCGTTACTGAACGCACGTTGCGATACCTACCCCTGGACCGGCTGGTGCCTTGGACGGAGCACCCCCGAAAAACGCCCGCCGAATCCGCGGCCTTCAAGCAGCTCAAGGCGTCCATCGCCGCCCATGGGCTACTGGAGAACCTCCTCGTCCGCGCGGTTGGAAAGGACGACAACGGGGACGACCGCTATGAGGTTGTCGCCGGCGCCCGACGTCTGGCGGCGCTGCAGGCTCTCGTTGGCGAGAACGCTATCTCACAGGTTCACCCTGTGCCCTGCCATGTTTTGCCGGCCGACAGCCCTGTTGAGGTGATGTGCGTAGTGGAGAATATGGTACGCACGGCCCTGCACCCCGCGGACCGATTCGAAGCCCTCGCGAAGCACATCCATTCAGGAGGCACAGCCCCGGAGATCGCTGCCAGCCTGAGAGTCTCCACGAAAAAGGTGGAGCAGTGGTTGCGCCTCGGCGAAATGGCTCCAGATATCCTGGATGCCTACCGTGCCGGCGAGATCGGGATAAAGTCCCTGAAAGCGTTTTGCTTCACGCCCAATACTCAGCGCCAGCGATCCATTTGGGAAAAACTCAAGGCTGAGCACAACGTTCCAGGGTCGAGGGAAATCTGGCGGCTGGTAACAGAGGGGTGCATCCACTCCTCGGCGCGAGCTGTCCGGTTTGTCGGTGTGCCCGCGTACGAGGCCGCCGGCGGGACCCTTATTCACAACATTTTCGCCGAGACGGACGATGGCGGCATCTGGCTCGAGGATGCAGCGCTCATAAAAAAACTTGCGCGCGACAGACTCGAAGCCACCGCCAAGGAACTGCGCGCCGAATGGTCATGGGCCGAAGTGCGTGAGCACGTCAATCGGAGAGACACCGCTCGATTCGCGCGCGTGCACCCGGTACCCGGGGAACTCACCGAGGACGAAATCAAGGAATACGATCGGCTGCTGGCCCGCCGCGACCACCTGGCGGAACTCAATCAGGACGAATGGAACGAAGAAGCCGAATCGGAGTCCGAGCGTGTCGAGACGCGACTGGAAGAGCTCAGACGGTTGGAGGAGGTCGGCCGCGCCGTGTTCCGCCGCAAAGACATGGAAATTGCCGGAGCCATTGTCACCATTGGCGACGACTATACGTTGCGGGTCATCCAGGGATTGGTGAGGCCCGAGGACATCTTCGGCCCCGACGCGCATCCTGTGGAATTGTGTGTGGGTATTGCCGAAACCACCGTCACCGTCGGCGACGACGGCACACTGCACGTCTTCAAGGGGCTGGTGACACCCGAAAAACTCGCGGACGCTCGCACGGGCTCCGCGGGACCAATCCATGCGAGCACAGATCACGATGGCGGCAAAGGACGATGACCCACCTACATTGATATCGCACCTGAACGTGCATTGGAGGTTGCGAGGCAATTCCTTACACGTCGGGGAGAGAATTCAGGCAGCAAGAAATTCTCTACCCAACGGGTAGTGAATTTGGACATGGACTGGAAACACGCTACCCGGCGAGTGGTTATCTGAGGACGGTCACACTATTGGTGGCGAATCCATGCAGAAAAAATTTCAGTTCCAAATGTACATTCCGCGCTATTGAACCAGATTCTTGACTTCATAAGGGTACGCGCTTAGCGTATGTTCAAACTCGTGGTATTCATCGAGACATCGACATTCACGAAGCAGTTACCAAGACATCTGGACGACGACAGCTACGCTGCACTGCAAGCGTTCCTGAGCGTTCACCCGGAGGCTGGCGACCTGATCCGTGGCACGGGTGGCATTCGCAAGATCCGCTGGGCCATGCTGGGTCGCGGCAAGCGCGGCGGCAGCCGGGTCATCTACTACTGGCAGACCGAGCAGAACCACATCTACCTGCTTACCGTGTACGCCAAGGGTGTCAAGGACGACCTAACGGCTGCGGAGCGCGAAGCGTGGCGCAAGGCCGTGGAGGCAATCGAATATGACTGAACGCAATATCGCAGCCGAGGTTCTCGACGGTCTTCGCGAAATCGGCGAGTTCCGCACCGGCAAGCGCACGCTGCGTACCGTGCGTGTCGAACCGCGACCGCTTCCGGAACTCACGCCTGACGCCATTCGCGATATTCGGGACCGCCTTGACGTCTCGCGGGCTGTATTCGCGCACATGATCCGCGTCCCCGCAAGGACCGTAGAGCGCTGGGAACAGGGCAGGTCTCGCCCGCCCCACTCTGCCGCAGCACTGATCCTTATGGCGCAGAAGTACCCCGATACCTTTGATCGTCTGGCCTCTCTGTGACCTGACGGGCACTTACCGGACACGCCCCTCGAATCGGCCGCCTTCAGCCTGCCCCATCCGTATCCGCTTCCACCAAACCACGAAACCCGTGCAGAAGAGCAGTGCGGGCAGGAGGCCGAGGATCACCCAGAGAATGCGAACGCCGAGACCGCCGAAGCGGCCGAAATGCCAATCTATGAGGAGCAGCAGGATCCCTTCGCCGGGCCGTTGAAAATCCGTTGGATCGTCATCGAAG
>VYEH01000151.1 GCA_009843005.1 Pseudomonadota bacterium
CATCCGTATCCAGCGGCAGCGGCTGGCCGGTGACGTAGATGCCATGGTCCACCAGTGCCTGAGTCAGGCGATTCCAGCCGGCAATCTGGTTACCGGTGTATTCGTGATACATGCCCCCGAACTCCAGGTGAAGCCGTTCACTTGCATTGGCGTCGAAAGACGCTTGCAGCAAAGACTGCCGGACACCGCTGTTGCGGTAGTAACTGCCCGATTTCTCGAACTCGGAGTAAAGGTAATAGCCGAAATCCCGGTCACCCAGGCGGGCGGGACCGCCGACTTCGGCAGTAAGAATCCGCTTGTCCCAGCTACCGGAACCCAGACCCACCGCGCCCGTGGTCTCGTCGACGAATCCGCCGGTCTCCTCGACTCTGGCGGACTTGGGACTGAAGTTCAGGTACCCGCCGATCTTCGCAGGACCGTAGATGGGCGAAGCCGGCCCGCGAACGATGTCGATGCGGTCGGATGCGCCGATGGGCGTCGGGTAGTTGCCGGGGTTGTCGAGCCGCCTGACGCCTCGAAAATACGTCTCCCCGGGCGTGCCCCGGATATCCAGCGACCCGGCGACCCCGAAGAACGACTGCGTGAAGCTGCCCGGCGCCACCGCGATCAATTCGTCGATGTCGCGCATGTCGAAGCGCGCCATCATCTCCTCGCTGACCGTGGAAGCGGACCGGGGCGTATACAACAGCGACTTGCCAAAACCGAAGACAGACTGCACGTCCTCGTCGGGCAGGCTGCCGAGATCGCCGATGACCACGAGTTCCTCTATGGATGCGGCGGCGGGCTCCGATTCCTCGACGGATGCGGCGGCGGGTTCCGGCTGCTGTGCACCCGCGCCCACCCCCCAGGAAAGGGCAAGGAGAAGTATCCATGCTGTGGCCCGAATCAGCCGCTGCACGCTGCAATAGCCAATCATTGTGACCGTCCCGCACTGCCTGTGTGCTGCGGGCTGGAAAGCCTGGGGAAACGCCATCAGTGGGTCATCGACCAGACGACAAAATTGATGCCGAGCCGGAAGGCGTCCGCGGCCGGTTCCAGTGGCATTCGCGCCTGGTCGTACCAATCCCAGAAGTTCGCCAGGTCGTTGTTGTGGCCCGCCGCGATAACGACATCGCCGGCATCGTTCAGGATCCCGTAGTAGGTGATGTTGCCGCCGGGCACGTAGGGCGCCATGCCGTTCAGGTCGTACAGGTCGAAATGCGCATTGAACAGGGGATGGCTCGACTCAAGCCGAATGAAGGGACGGTCGGGAAAGACGCGCGCGACCTGCGATCTCATGGTCTCCAGTTGCCACGAGCCATCGAAGTCGTCCATCAGCACGAATCCGCCCCGGTCGATGAACTGCCTGAAATTCTCGACCTCCTGATCCGTCAGTTCCATCTCTCCGGGCTCCGAGACGTAAGCAAATGGGTAGAGGAAAACCTCGTCGCTTCCCAGTTCCACGATGCGGTACGACGGAATCTGGATGTCGATCCCGGTGGACTGATCGATAAATTCGTTGAAGTTCTCGTCGGAGTTCGGGTAGTTGTGGGCCCAGCCCATGTGACCGATCGCGCCGTTGGTGCCGAACCGCCAGCGGGCGACGATCAGCTCGGTGGCGGGCGGGTTGTTCTGCACGATTTGCCAGCGCCGGCCGAACTGTGCATGAGCGTCCGCCGATACCAGCGATGCCATGACGACGCCTGCGAGGGCGGCGATCCCGATACGCAATTTCAACTGCATGGTCTGCTGTTTCCGGCGGAGCGTTGCGGGCGATTGAAGACCTGCCAGAGAATAGCATGGCAGGATGCGAATCGAGGGTTCCGGGCTCGTTCCCCGTGCCGCCAATCGCTGTTGATTTCGACTACCCGAAGGCCGCCGCGAAGGCCTGTTCCAGGTCGGCGATGAGGTCGCCGGGATCTTCCAGGCCCACCGCCAGACGAACCGTGTTGTCGCCAATGCCTGCGCGCGCGCATTCTTCTTCGCTCAGGTCGCCCGCGAAATACAGCTTGACCGGGGCGACCAGCGACTCCGTGGAACCGATACTGGCGACGGTCGCAAACAATTCAAGCGCATCGATGAATTTCCACGCCCGCTCCCCGTCGCCCCTGAGGTCGAAACTCAGCACACAGCCGTAGCCATCGCCCATCTGCTTCGAGGCCAGTTCGTGGCCCGGGTCGTCCTTCAGGCCCGGATAGAAGACCCGCTCGACACGTGGGTGCCCGCTCAGGAAATCGGCCAATGCCAGCGCGCTTTCCGAGTGGCGCCGATAACGCAGCGCGTAGGTCCGCAGACCGCGAAGGATCAGGAAGGCCGCGCCGGGATCCAGCGTCGCGCCCATGTTGGTGGCCAGCGGCTTGAGTTCCCCGAGCCGCTCCCGGTCGGCGATCACGACGCCGCCCATGACATCGCCATGACCGCTGGCGTACTTGGTCAGGCTGTGGATGTAGTAGTCGATCTCGAACTGTCCGTGGTTGTGCAGACCCCCGAACGTGTTGTCCAGAATCGTGGACACGCCATGCGCCCGGGCCAGCGACGTGATCGCGCCGATATCCGGCACCTGGACCATCGGGTTGGTCGGCGCCTCGAATATCAGGCATCTTGTCTCGTCGGCCGCGAAGATCTCCTCCAGACCCTGCAGATCGTGCACGCTCGGGAGTGAATGGCTTATTCCCAGTCGCGACAGCCGTTGCCGGACCATGACGCGGATGGGCCGATAGGACTCCAGAAAGCAGACGATGCGGTCCCCGGCGCGCAGGTTGCCGAGCGCGGCCAACCAGGCCGAAGCCATCCCAGTGGACACGCAGACAGCGTCATCGCGGCCCTGCAGCTCCGCCGTCAATTGTTCCAACTGCCGTGTCGTGGGATTGGCGTCGCGGGTGTAGTCGAACCCTTCGTCACGTGCTTCGGGCGTCAGCGACGAGGCGATGTCCTCGTACGTGAACTTCACCGAGCGGTAGACGGGCTCGACCAGGGACTCGTTGCCCCGGGGCAGTTTCGCCCGCGGATGATGTGCGAGACGGGTTTCCTTCTTCATGTCGCCAGGTCCTGGTGCTAGTGCTCCATCAACCTTATAACGCCGTATCAGCGCGTTCACAAGCGCGCAGAT
>VYEH01000240.1:0-13664 GCA_009843005.1 Pseudomonadota bacterium
CGTTCTCCGCCGCCGACGAATGCTGCTCGCCGTAGGAATTCACGCTGATGCGTTCCGCCGGCACGCCGGCGCGGATCAACGTCTCCATGACCGCGGCTGCACGCTGCGCGGAAAGCAGCTCGTTGTGCTCGGTTTCACCGCGGGAATCGGCGTGGCCTTCGATGCGCACCAGCATGCCGTCCAGTTCGGCCAGTACGCCCGCCAACCGTACCAACCGTCGCTGGGTCTCGTCGGGAAGCGTGTCCTCGTCCGTCCTGAATAGCACCTGGACATCCAGCGCGTCGCGAACCGCGGCCTGCAACTGCCTGGTTTCCTGGCGCGAAAGAGACACCAGTTCCGCTACCTGCGATTCCATGGAAGAAACCTGTTGCTCGGCGTCGTTCAGCAAGTCGTCGAGTTCCGTCACCCGCGACTCCGAAGCCATCCAGTTCTGCTCGAATTCATCCCGCGCCTGACCCTGCTGGTGGAACTGAACACCACCGGCCCGGTTTCCGCCGCCACCACCACCGCGGCGCCGACGATGAATCCCACCGGGCCGCCGGCCGCCGCACCGATGGCCCCGCCGCTGCCGATGCCGATGGTTTCGTACGTGGAAGTCCTGCCGTCTTCCGCCGCCCAACCAACGGTCGAAACCGCGGCGGCAACAAAAAGGACGATGGCGTGTCTGATCATGGCTTTGCTCCTCTGTCTGTCTGCCCGTGCTTTACTGCACGCCGACATTGAAGCTCACATGCCGGTCAACTCCGTGATGGATCAGGGCAACGAACGTGGCAAATATGATGAATTGTGACGAGACGGATAAAACGTCATGTTGCAGTCCAAATTCAGGCGCCTGAGACAGATTTGGCGCTCGACCGAGCGTTTTGTATAGACCATCCTCTATCCCGTGGCCCTGCGGGGGAAACCATTCCAATTTGAAGGCTTGACAAGCGTCCGATGTCTGACCAGACTTAGCTAGACCTAGCTAAGTCTGGTCAGACCCATGAAGGTGAACATGCACGAAGCGAAATCACAGCTCTCCAGGCTGGGCAAGCTGGCCTGGAAGGGGGAAGAAATCGTGATCGCCCGGTCGGGCGAGCCGTGGCTGCGCCTGACGCCCTACCGGGAAAGTCTCGAAGATCGAAAACTCGGTGGCCTGGAAGAGGAAATCTGGATGTCTCCGGACTTCGACGAGGAAGACGAGGAACTCACCGAGGCAATCGAAAACTCTGGAATTTTCCCGGATGGAACCTGATCGTGCAGCGTCTGTTGCTCGACACGCATGCATTCGTCTGGTCGCTATCGAACGTCACGGAACTGACCGAGAATGCCCGCGCCGCAATCGCGAACCCGCGCAACGATGTCTTCGTCAGCGCCATAACCGGATGGGAAATCAGCGTCAAGCGCGCAAAAGGGCGAATCAGGGTCCCTGACAATCTGGCAGCGCTTGTTGCCGAGCGGGGATTCACCCATTTGCCCCTGACCTTTCACCATGCGGAGCAAGCGGGAAATCTCCCCATGCATCACCGGGATCCATTCGACAGGTTTTTGATCGCCCAGGCCCAGGCCGAGGGATTGATCCTCGTGACCAGGGATGCCCGCATACCGCAATACGGTGTCCAAACCCTGACGGCTTGAAGGGGTCTGTCTACCCCCGCCGCAGCGTCGGCAGCGCCACGAAGGTTCCGCCGTTTCGCTGGCACAGCTCGCGCATCAGGACCGCGTAGCGGTCGCATGTTCCAAGCTGGCCGTCAAAGGCTACGTAGTAGACGGGGAATGCCACCGCGTGAATTCGCACGCGAGGGCTGCCGTCCGAGGCAAGTCGGTTGCGGCGGTCCACTTCCCGAACCACCGCGTCGATGGAACCCGAGGAGAAATCGTCGCTGTAGACGTACAGGCTGATCTTTTTCTCCGGGTCGTAGAACGTGTCGATCGCGGCGAGGATGCCTTCGCGGGGGCTGGAGTTTGAAAAAACGCGCCAATTGCGCAACGCATCGATGATCGATTCGCGAATCGTCGGCGTATCGGGGATCCACTCGTTGCGGTAGCTCCTGAACATGTAGTCGCCCATGTCGTTCAGGACCTGGATCCCCCTGACCTGGGGATAGACCTCCAGCGTCTCCCGTATCTGCTGCTGGACCCGATTCCAGGCGTACTGCTGCATGCTTCCGGAGGTATCGATGATGAAGATGATGTACTCGCTGTCCACCGGGATGCCGCCCACCATGTACTCGTCCGGATCGGGCCGGTAGTCGGCGAGCAGCCGTTGCATCTCCTCCGTGAGGCGCTGCCTTGCCAGGACCAGTTCGTTCTGGATCTCTTCGGCCAGTTCAACGCCGTCCAGGGAAGCCAGGAATTCAGCGCGGATCCGTTCCAGTTCGTCCTCGAGCTGCGCGATTTCGATCTCGTCGACATCCACCTGCTCCACCGTGGCGGTGCGTTCGCGCGTCACATCTTCGGTCTCGCCGAGGATCTCCTCCAGTTCCTGCTCATACCGGGCGATCAGGCCCTCCAGTTCGACATGGCTCTCTTCCAGGCGGATCGGCTCGAAGATCTTGACGATCACCAGCAACAGGATCACCGCGCCGAATCCGCAGCAAACCACGTCCAGGAACGACAGGCTCCCGGTTTCGATGTCGCGTCGGGTCCTGCTCATGGCCAATCCTCCGAGGGCGCCATCATCGATCCGCCCGTGTCGAGCGCCATCAGCCAGTACGCCGGGGCGGCCGACGGATCCCCTTCCATGGCGTAGAGAATGATGTTCACCGGCACGTTGAACGGCAGCGAGCGGCGGGCCCGCTCGAAGTGCCGCACGCGCTCCTCCCCGGTGACGCCCGGCCGGTTGGGCGGGACCTCTCCCATGGTGGGCAACCCGTCGACCAGCAGGTAGATGTTATCCGGCCTGGGGTCCAGCGGGCGCATGGCCGCGAAGGCCGCGTGCAGGCTGGTGGGGCCCTGCGGTACCGTCTCACCCAGTTCTTCCACCGCCGCATCGAGCAGGCTGCCGTCGACGATGGTGTGCCATGCCGTCCCGTCTCCATCCAGCAGCGACCAGGCCGTGTCGTTGAAGGCGAAAATCTGGATCTGCGTACCGGGGGGTATCTGGGTCGTCAGCCAGTCAAGGGTATTCACCACCTGGCGCCACTTGGGCGCCTGCAATTGCTGCTCCTCGCTCATGTTGCGGCGCCGAAAGATGTTGACCACCGTGCGGTCCAGCATGCTGGTGGAGGCATCCACGAGGATGACCACGCGCTGCCCGCCCATCCGCAGGCCCGTCAGGTATTGACGGTTGCCGTCACCGATGAAGCCTCGCACTCGATCGCCGGCAATCTGCGGCGTCTGGGCGTCTGCCAGGCGTTCGGTTTCCGCCTCCAGTTCCTCCAGTTCCGCGCGCAGGCGCTCGATGATCTCGTCCCTCGTCGAGCTGTCTGCATTGATCGCGTCGGACTCCTCCTCGATGTTGCGGATTTCGGTGACGATCTGTTCCCGCCGATCCCTGAGAATGGACCATTGCTCGATCAGGCGAACCAGGTCCTCCTTCATCTCGACCAGGTTTCGGCGCCCGGTGAGCACCTTGAGCTCCATCCGGTCCACTTCGCTGGCCAGGTCGTCCAGCGTTTCCTCGCGGCGAAGGTCGACATTGGCGTTGATGATCATGAAGAACAGGATCACCGCACCGAATCCGCAGGTCATCGCGTCCAGGAAGGACAGCGAGAAGACGTTCATCTGCTTACGGGCCATCGTGCGCCTCCACCGATATGACCTGTAGTTCCTCTCCCGGCGAACCCACGCGAATGACGTCGGCCGGACGCAGAACCGTTTCGCCGCGAACGCGTTTCTCGTTGACGAATGTCCCGAAGCGGCTGCTGTCCGTCAGACGCAATTCCCCGTCCCGCCGCACGACCTCGCAGTGGGCGCGGGACACTGCCTGGTGCTGATCGTCGATGACGATCGAGCGGCGCCCGTTGACGGTTTCCCTGCCGATGTGCAACGCAGTTTGCCCCACGGGAAGCGCGACGCCGCGGTGCACGACGTGCGTGGCCGCAGCATCGGCATCCGACGGCAGCGGCGGTTCTGTAACGGGTTCGACCTCCTTGACCGTCACGGGTCCTCCCCGCTCGGGTTCGAGCCGCCACGGCAGCCGCTTTAGCAGCTTTACCTGGCCGGAAGCCGAATCCAGTCCCTCTACGCACGCCAGGGCCCCCATGACGGCGGCATCGCGGGGCAGGGTCACGATTCGGGTATCGTCAAGGCGTTTCAATTCGGATTCCAGGCCCGGAAGATGTCCGACACGGTGAGACACTTGCAGCGTGAGGCCGGCGCCCGGTTCCCGCTGTTGCGCCACGAATTGAACCACCGCGCGCCAGGCGCCGGCTGCCACGCCGAGCACCTGCTTGCGATCCAGCCGGACGATGCGCTCCTCGCCGCCGAACGTCAGTCCGAGTTCGACGTCGTCGTCGCTGTGCAACGCAGCCAGCGACTCCGGCAACCGGTCGTAGACGAGCTGCTCGGAATCGGCGCGGTGAAACGGATCGAAGCGCGTCTGCAGTACGAAGATTTCCGCCACGCGCTTGGCCCAGAGGTCCATCAGCGACACAAGGCCGACGCCGTTCAGCGCCTCCTCCGGGTCGGCGGCAACCGCATCGCCCTGCCTCAGTCCTGTCGCCGAGAAGCGGTGCAGGTGGACATCCAGGTGGAGCAACTGGCACCCCGGCCACGGGCGCGCACTGGCCGCCGCGGCGGCGTTGACCATCGCCCGCACCGGCATCCGGCATTCCTGAACCAACCCGAGCAACAGGCCCAGTTGCTCCCGGTTGTAGTGTCCCGGCACGACGAGAACCGCCTGCTTGCCCGAGCCTCCGAACCGGCTCCACAAGGCGTCCAGTTGCCTGTAGGCGAGTTCCGCGGAACTGCCGACACCTTCGATTCCCGCGCTTTCGGGGTCCAGACTCAGGTTCTCCCAATAGCGATTGCTGGTTTGCCGGGGACGCAGCCGAGCCTGAGCGTATGCCGTGGACCCGGTGAGACACTTGCCGTCCTCCATCGAGGCGTAACCGGGCTCAACGGCCAGCACGCCGGAACCGTCGGCGACGGTCAACCCCGCGTCATTGATCTCGATGGCCAGCGTATTCACTGTTCGCTACGTCCCTCTGACAACCTGCCTCCCTTTCAGCTCCTGCCCCGTACCTGCATGTGCCTGATGAGATTGTGGTCGATGTAGGTCTGCGTATCGAAGACCTGGCGCTCCTGGAGCAGCTGCAACTGATGCACCAGGAACATGACCACGATGGAGATCAACAGGGCGATGAACGTGCTGTTGAAGGCCGTGCCCAGGCTTTCGGTGACGCCGGCGATATCGCCGTCCACGGCCCGGTGGGCCTGGCTCAGGGCTTCGCCGATACCGCGGACGGTGCCGATGAACCCCACCGACGGAATCGCCCAGGCGATATACCGGATCATGGAGAGTTCCGATTCCAGGCGCTCGCCCTCCGACTCGCAGAGCGTATTCGCCACTGAAGAGACGTCCTGGACGTTTCGAGTGGACCCGAAGCGCTCCAGGGATGAAAGCATGACCCTCGGCAGCAGCATCCCCCGTAACTGGTCCGGCAGGGACTGAATATTGCGCGCATATTCCCGGGTGTCCTCGGGGAGGATGCGGACCCCTTCCGGCACGGGCACCAGTTCCTCCTGCAGCAGCTTGCGTTCGCCGACCGCCCTGAACGCCTTGAAACCCATGATCGAGAAGGCCCAGAACATGAGCACGAAACACGCTTCCTGTTCGAAATCCCGAATGAGAACGTAAAGCGAGCGTTCGGGGGTGTAGGTCTCGTCCTGCTCGATCAGCATGGCCTGCTCGGCCATGATCGCCGTGGCCTGGGGGCGGATCAGCGTCACGTACACGGCGTGCACGACGATCACCGCGATGATCAGCGCGAAAACCTGGTAGAGAAACTCGCTGGAAAAGCTTCGGTTCATCTGCGTCCTGCCTGGACCTAAAAGTCCACCGGAAACGTCACGGGTTCGTCCGCGCGGATGTTCTGGCTGGGGACAAAGAGTTCATCCAGCGGCGGGACTTCCGGAAAAGCCTCGCCGGGTTCGATCGCGCCGGCTTCGGTCGCGCCCGCATCCGCGATGACTTCGGGTTGTTCCTCGGTACCCGCTTCCGCTGCTTCGCCCACCGCAGCGGGAGCGGCCTCGGGCGCAACTTCCTGCTGCGCGTCCGCTGCGGCCGTGTTTTCCTCCGAAGCCTCCTGCCCAACGCCGGCGACAATCCACAGTCCCAGCAATGCGGCGACGCAGGTTCGTATTACCGCAGTCACGTTGACACCTCCGCGTTCTGGCCATCGGCCGCCAAATAACATTTGACCATGCTACATCGAAATCATTCCAGATTCCGCGCAATCCTGAAGCCGGTCCACTCGTCGCCGTCGGCGCTGAAATTCCGGGACGCCATGCGCAATTCGGTCACCGTCGCGCCGCGCCAACTGGACCCCCTGACCACTCTGAACCGACCGTCCACGGGCCCGAGCGGATCCTCGACAACCGCTTCGGTCTCGGTCCGACCGACCTCATAGTAGTCCTGAACCCATTCCGAAACATTACCACCGAGGTCGAAAATCCCCAGCGGATTGGCCGGAAAGCTCCCGGACGGAGCCGACACGCCGTAACCGTCGTTATAGGTGACCAGGGTTGTGGGCAGCAACTGCCTGGCTGAAATATCGGCGAAATTTCCGATCCGGTCGGGCGGCGGCAGCTCCGCGCCCCAAGCGTAAATCAGGGGTTCTTCGCGGCTGGCAAAACGCGCCGCCCACGCCCATTCGGCTTCCGTCGGCAGACGGTAGCCGCTGCGCAGCGGCCGGACCGGCGACCATGTGCCGTCGGCCTCTTCATAGACGGGTTGCAGCCCGTCCCTGATACTCAACCAGTTCATGAACTGGGCAACCTGTTCCCAGGTGATCCGAACCACGGGCTGTTCGTCTCCATTCAGCGATTCGCCCGAGAACGAGCCCGAATCATGCTCGGGATCGAACTGCCGGAATTCCGCGTTGCTGACCTCCATTGCTCCCAGGTAAAACCCTTCGGTAAGCCTGACGGCGCGCAACGCCTCGTTGGACCGGCGCCCCTGCTCGCGGCGCGACGATCCCATGGTGAATTCACCCGGCAGCACCAGGCGCAACTCCTGACCGAGGCTTGTCTGGACGAACTGCGGGTACCCGGCTCCGGTCACACTGTTCTGGGCAACCAGAGCCACGTCCCAACGCTGGGGAAAGCCGGTTCGTGGCGTCACCGTTGTCGACTGCGAGGCATGCCCGTCAAGCCGGACTTCCAGTTCATGGAGCACGGCGAGCAGGTTGAGCTGCCTCGGCGTGACACCCGCGTATTCGCCGTCGACATAGATCTCCGCGGCCTCGGGGTCGCTCACCACTTCGATCATGCCGAATTGCGCCGTCAGCGGAACTTCCAGCCGCCGGCCGCTGTCCGCCTCAACGGAAAGCTCTCGGGTCTCGCTATCGTAGCCGGGTCTGGTCAGGGTGATCGCATGCGGGCGGCCCGGCCGAAGCCGCAGGGTCAACGGTGTCGCGCCCTGGTACTCGCCATTGACGCTGACCGCCGCGCCCGCGGGATCGGAGACCAGCTCCACCCGCCCGTCGGCCTGGACCAGGGTGACCTCGGGCAAGCTCAGCGGCTGGTCGGCAAGCACCGTGATCGTGTCGCGCCACGCGTTGTAGCCCGCGAGCCGCAACTCCACTTGCCGCTCGCCGGCGCCCAGTTCCAGTTCCGCCGGGGTGGTCGCCATGGCCGTGCCGTCCACCAGCACCTGTGCGCCGGCCGGCCGGCTGCTCAGGCTGACCGGCGCCCAGTTCGGGATCAGTTCGGCGGCAAGACTCTGCCGCCGGCCCTCGCCGAACACATCCAGTTCCCGCACCTCGGACAGGAACCGCTCGGCGATGAACTCCACCCGGCGCCGGCCCGGCTCGACTTCCACGTCGGTCAGCGGGGCGGTACCGATGGAAACGCCGTCCACGTGGATATCCGCCGGCACGTCCGGTTCCGTGGTGAAGGTGATGATCCCGGGGAGCTTGGCCAGTTCGAGCTCCACCGTCTGGGCGGGCAACTGGCCGACCTCGATGACCACATCCAGTTCATGGTAGCCGGCCCGCCGGACGACCACGCGATGGGGTCCGGATCGAACCAGGAACCTGTCGCCAATGCGGAACTTGAACAGCGTACCCGGCAAACCGATTTCATCCGCCAGCGGTACGGTCACCAGTTGCACGGACTTTGCCGTAAAGGCAAACCACCCGGCGATCGCCAGTACCCCGAAGGCCGTGCCCACGATGACAGCGGTGCGCCGATTACGCCCGCCGTGATCCATGGCCGTCTCGCTCATGCCCGGCCGGAACGCGATGGGCTCCACCGCGACATCGTCGTCTTCGGACATCTCCAGGGCGAGCTCTTCAAGATCCGGCGGCGCGGTATCGCCACCGGTCACCTGGCCCTCGATCGACAGTTCCAGCCGTTCGCCCCGGAAACTGCAATGGGCCCGCGCGGTATCCAGCGCGATCGTCTGACCGTCCCTGAGCCAACGGGACCCGGTGACGAGCTCGCCATCCAGGCGCAGGCCGCGGGTATTCCTGCCCGGCTGGACGAAACAGGCGCCGTCAATTGTGCCGATCTGCAGCGAGCCTGAAATGCCGTGCAAGCGGATATCGCACTCCGGGCCGCCGCCGATGAGTACCGGCATTTCGGCGGCCGAAAACCTTCGTTCTTCGCCTCCAACCCTTGCGGTCAGCACGCAGCGATCAAGGTCCGCCATCAGATCGGCTCCACGCATTCCACGCGGATGGGATCCAGCGACTGTCCCGGCAGAACGGTGAAGGTCATTCGCACGTCGCGGTAGCCGGACCGGCTCCCAACCACAGTGTAAGCGCCGGGGCGCAGTTCGAGGTCCCTGACCAGAAACTGCCCAAGACGGCCCACCCGAAACAGCGTTACTTCCGTCAGTTCATCGGACTGCAACTGCACCGGCAGCGGCGTCGAGGCCAGTGTGAGCAGCCGTTCCAGTGACTCCACCTGATCCACGAGACGCGGTCCCATGGGGGAGATCCCGCCGGCCTCCGCGGCCAGCAACCGCGCGTCACGCAACACATCATCGTCGAAGAGCAGATCGGGGTGGTCGACGAGATTCCGGAGCTTCAGTTCCAGGTCCACTCGATACTGAGTCCGTGTCCGGCCCTCCTGTGCAAAGGCCAGAGTCGAGTCCGTCTGAAGCGCGTCGTTGTACAGGCGCAGCGCGTCGTCCCAGCGTTCCCGTAACTCGAACGCCAGCGCGCGCGCTTCCACCAGTGCGATCTGCTCGAGTTTAAGACTCTGGTCGGCCTGCGTCTGCGCACTCCTTGCCTCCTCGGAGTCGGGGCGCAGCGCGAGCGCCTGAGCGAAAAGCTCATGGGCGTCCTCGAACTCTTCAGCCGCCATGGCGTTCAGTCCCCTGGACATCAGGTCATCGAATCGCCGGTCCCTGATGGTCGCTTCGAGCGCATTGAGCGCAGAGCGGGCCGGCGCCCAGAGTCCGTCCAGCGCCACCGCCTCTCGATAGGCCCGGACCGCTCCCTCCAGGTCGCCGAATTGTTCCAGTTCTTCGCCCTGCCGCACGAGCGCCAGGACATCGGGCAACTGCTGTGCCCGGAGCAGGCCGGCCTGGGCGACGCCATTGTCCGGTTCGATCTGCAACACCAGGGAAAACTGCTCGGCGGCCACATCGGCGTTGCCGGCCTCCAGCGCCTCGCGGGCCGCATCCAGCGCGGCATCGATCAGTTCGATGGAGCGTGTCAGCAACTCCTCCCCAATGTCGAGGGCCTGCTCATACGCGTCGACGGAATCCCGGAATGCGTCCGCAAGATAGGCATCGTCTCCGCTTCGGCCAAGCTCCTGGTAGGTCTCGAAGTCGTCACCTCCCCACTCCGCCGCCGATCGCCGATCGAGCTGGGACTGCTGGTTCAGCAGCTGCGCCAACAGTCCGTCGGCCTCTTGACGCAGCGCCTCGAGTTCTTCCTCGGTGTAGACCGGGCCCGTCTCTTCAGGGGGTTCGGGCGGCGGCGGTTCCTCGGCAACGGGTTCCTGCGGCTGTTGGTCATCGACCCAACTCGGCAGCCACATGAAGACCACGGCCGCCGCGACCACCAGCCCGCCGAGCGCCACGAGCCGAACGGGCATGGACATTGCCCGCCCGGGTTCAGGCCGCCGGAACTCCGGGCCGAGCTTGCGAAAGCCGGGCTCTACCGGGACGATGGTTTCGTCGTGTCCGGGGCTTTGTGGATCCCGTTCCGCCAACGAGTGTGTCTCCTGGTGCTTTATCCGACTGATTCTAATGCATGACGCAGCGGTCCGACGCCCTTGGACAGCGCTGCGTCGCGCTCGTTCAGGATGTCGGTCACAACTTCCGCCACGACGCTCAAGCCGCGCATTCCCGGAACCGGCCGCAGCGCTGGAAATCCTCGCCGGCGTTCTCCATGCGCCAATCGCGGAAACCTGCCGAACGGCAGGTCCCCTGCCCACAATTCATGGACCAGGACGGCAAGGGCGTAGATATCTTCGGCCGCGTCGGCGTAACGCTCAGGCTTTCGGCGCAGATAGGCCGCCGTTCCACCGTCAGTCGGCGCCTTACCGCCAATGCGCGCAGCCATGGCAAAGTCGATCAGGCAAGGCATGCCCCCGCTGCGCATCAGGATGTTGCGGGGCTTGAGATCCCGATGAACGATCCCGGAACGATGCAGATGGTCCACGGCGCGCACAATCCGGGCGGCCACGGGTACCCAGATTCGCGGTGGACCGCCGGCCAGGGACACCAGGTCTCCACCGTCCAGATACTCCATGACCATGCCGAGTCCTGACGCGAGTTCATCACGCCCGTCAGGGACTCGGACCAGACCGAAGGCCTTGACCACGTTCGGCTGCGATATCTCACTGAGGTAGCCAAACTCGCGGTGCAACAGCGCCCGACTTGCGGCGCGGCCGGCGCGGCCGTCGAGGTCGGGAAATTTTACGGCGAACCGGCGTCCATCAGCGCTGGCCGCTTCGCGAATCCGGGACATGCCGCCCCGCCCCAGGGGTCCGCCAAGGGTCAACCCCTTCAGAAAACGGTCTGAAGTCGTGTCATTGGCCCGCATGGAGAAACGCCTGGCGACTCCCGGGGCGCTGGCGTCGGGCTTGCCGTGTTGGATCAGGCTCCCGCGGGGACCGCAGCGGCTGCATCGGGAACTGCGGCTGTATCGGTCTCGCCTTCCGCTGCTTCGGCAGGCGCCTCTGTCGGTTCCACTTCCTCCGAAACCGTCTCTTCGGACAGCGCCTCCTCTTCGGGTAGCGCCTCCGTGTAGACATCCATGCTGCCGAGGCCTGTTTCCTCGATGTAGATCTGCCGCAGCAGATCCCGCCAGTCCTCATACTGGGCCTGGGCGGTACCCGTAAAGCGATGCTGTACGCCCTCAAGCTCCACCACCATGGGCTTGACTTCCTCGTCGAAACCGACCGAAAGCTCCTCCAGCGCCGAACTGTGGAGCTGTTTCTCCTGCCGGCGAAGCATGCCGCTTTGCAGCATTTCCATGCTCATGTACATGATCGAGTCGCGCACCACGCGGTCGGCAAAGTCACCGTCGCTGTTCACTCCGTAGACCACCGAGGCCAGAATGCCCGCGATGCCCAAACCGGTTCGCCAGCGGCTGGATCGCTGCAGCTCCCGAATGGCGATGGACTCCTCGCGCGCGAACTCGCGCCAGCCGTGATAGGGCTCCAGCGAATTCTGGTAGAAGTCCACGTAGTGTTCGTTGAGCGTATCCACGAAGAGGTGTTCGCGGTCGCGAACCAACTGGGTTCGTTCGAACTGCGGATCGTCTTCGGCCGGCAGTCGGCTCAGCGAATAGCGTCCGTTGCGCTCCTGCACGACGTAGTCACCGAAGGCTTCGGGACTCAATTCGCCGGCGAATCGAAGCTGTGAAACCGTCCTGATATTGCGTTTGTCGTCGGATGACAATCCGTCCTTGGCGGCGGCCAGATCGTTGGCAACCCGGTTGAATACGTCCTGATAGGGATCCAGTCCCGGGTACTGCTGGCGGTTGAACGCACCGGCTGCCGTCTCCATGAAGTACTCGTCTTCGACCCATACCTCACCGGTCGAATCGACGGCGCGGACCCTCAGCCGCAGTTGACTGCCGTCGGAGTGCAGGATCTCGGCCGTGACATTGATATCCGCGGCCGTGGACACATTGGGCGTTGCCCAGACAGCTCCCCAATGCCCACTCCTCTGCAACGTATCCCGGAGGTGCACGGCCATGTACCGGGCTTCGGCGCGCCGGATATGCACAAATGTGCCGTCGCTCAGCAACTCCTCCAGGATTTCCTTTTCGATTTCACCTTCCGGAACACCTGGGTCGAACACCACGACGCTCACGTCGAGCAGTTCGGCTTCCGGAACGGTTTGGGTTTCCGGCACCAGTTGCACGGTATGGGGTATGAGCACCTGGTTGCTGCTGCATCCCGCCAGCAGTCCGACGCCCAACACGAATATTGCAAGTCTTCTCATGACTGCCGCACCTATTGAAGAGCTATGATCTTCTTGTACTCGTTGTATTCATCCCAGAGGGCCGCCCGCAACAGCGGGTCCTCCTCCTTGGTGGCCGCCTCGCAAAGCTGCCGGGCGACCTTGTCCGTATCCTCGCATCCCTCGACGGGAGGAGGCGCTTCCTCCGGCAATTCGGCTCGCGCGAGAATCGGCCGCCGGCTGGCTGGGTCGCTGCCGCCACCGCCACCGGCGGACCCGCCGGTGGGCACGTTGCCGCCGCCATCGGCGCCACCGCCCGGCATGGAGCCGTCGCCACCGGGCATGCCGCCCGCACCGCCGAAGCCCTCATCGGCGGCCGAGCCTATGCCGCCCCTGGCGATGGCTTCCTGCTCGGCGCCCATGATCTCGTCGAAGTCTTCCAGGGAATCGTTGAAGATACCCTCGGCATCCGATGCGCGGCCCGCTGCACCGGTGCCGCTCGCGCCGCTGCCGGGCCAGGCGCCCTCCTTGCCTCCGGCACCCGCCGTTTCACCGCCGAACCCGCCGTCACCGGCCTCCTGACCGCCGCTCGCCTGACGGGAATCGCCGCCCTGACCGCTGCCGTCTTCGCCGCCCATTCCACCGTCGCCGGATTCCCCGCCACCGGCCTGACGGGAGTCGCCACCCTGGCCACCCTCTTCGCCGCCGTCACCGCCCGGCATGCCGTCCTGTCCGCCGCCGCCTTCCTGGCCTCCGCCATCCGCGCCCGGGCTGCCGGCCTGACGGGAGTCGCCGCCCTGACCGTCACCGTCTCCTTCCTGGCCCGGAGTACCGCCCATTCGATCGCCTGACTGACCGTCACCGCCGTCACCCTGACCGCCGGCCTGCTGACCCTGCTCACCCTGCTGTCCACCGGAGGGGAAGGGGAAACCACCGCTCGGCGAGGGTAAGCCGCCGCTGGGCGTAGGCATCCCGCCACTGGGCGAAGGCATCCCACCGCTGGGCGAAGGCATCCCGCCGCTCGGCGAAGGCATCCCGCCGCTCGGCGAAGGCGTCCCACCGCTGGGCGAGGGCATCCCACCGCTGGGCGAGGGCCTTCCGCCGCTGGGCGAAGGCAGCCCCCCGCTGGGCGAGGGCCGCCCGCCGCGGG
>VYEH01000240.1:13674-16766 GCA_009843005.1 Pseudomonadota bacterium
CCAGCGGCTGCCAGAAGGCGGTGGCGGCATTCCTCCGCTCGGCGATGGCATCCCGCCACTGGGCGAGGGCATCCCACCGCTGGGGGGTGGAGGCACCGTTGACTGGCTCTTGCAACCCAACAGGAGTACAGCGCCTGCGCAAACCAACAACAACCTGAAGGGGATGTTCCCGAGACGCATGGTCCTCTCCTTGCAGAACGACACTTCCTGTAGTTTAAGAAACCTGACGACTACAGAAGTTCACTTCACGCACTTTCTTGTCGTATTGTGCCAAAATCCCGCAACCGGTGACGATGTGGTTGACCGCGCGTTGCCTCATCAAACCATCGAGATCGGTATCACCGCATTGAAGGAACAACTTATGAGAACCATACCACTTATTGCCGGACTTCTTCTATTCGCCGGCGCCGCAGCCACCTTTGCGCAGGACATCCCCGAAATGCCGCGAACGCCGGCGCCGGAAGGTGCGGAAGTTTATTTTCAGTCTCCCGCCGACGGTGACACCGTCACCTCGCCGGTCCTGGTGCGATTCGGTCTCCGTGGCATCGGTGTGGCCCCCGCTGGAATCGTGTTTCCCGATACAGGTCACCACCACGTGCTCGTAGACGTCAGTGAAGATGAAATGCCGCCGTTCAACCTGCCGTTGCCCGAAACGGACCAGTCGGTGCATTTCGGGCTCGGCCAGACCGAAGCCGAACTGACGCTGGAACCCGGCGAGCACACGCTGCAACTGGTGCTCGGCGACCACCTGCACACGCCGCACTTGCCGCCGGTCGTTTCCGAGGTCATCACCATCACGGTCACCGAATAGGGCCCAGTACACTCTGCCTGCCGGCGGCCGCCCGCCGATGCCGCGCGTTCGCAACGCCTGGCGCATCTGTGGTGGCGGCCCGGTCATCATGAGCCGAGTGTAACGGCCACCGCCAACCCATGGGGACAACAGAAATGGATATTCGCCACGGATTCGTGGATTCGGTGGGCAATACGCCCCTGATCAAACTTCGCAAGGCATCGGAACTGACTGGCTGCACGATTCTCGGCAAGGCCGAGTTTCTCAATCCCGGCGGGTCCGTGAAGGATCGCGCGGCCAAGTACATGGTGCTCGACGCCGAGCGCCGCGGCGTGCTGGAACCGGGTGGCCTGATCGTGGAAGGCACGGCGGGCAACACGGGTATCGGCCTGGCCCTGGTCGGAAATGCCAGGGGCTATCGGACGCTGATTCTCATACCCGATACGCAGAGCCAGGAGAAGAAGGACGCGTTGCGGCTTTGTGGCGCCGAACTCCGCGAAGTGCCCGCGGTACCGTACAAGAACCCCAACAATTACGTCCACATCGCCGAGCGCACGGCGGAGGAGCTCGCGGCTACGGAACCGCACGGCGTGCTGTACGCCAACCAGTGGGACAACGTCGCCAACCGGGATGGGCACGAGGTAAGTACGGGACCGGAAATCTGGGAGCAGACCGACGGCGCTGTGGACGGCTTCATCTGCGCTGTCGGCACCGGCGGCACACTGGCGGGCGTGAGCGAATTTCTCAAGGGCAAGAATCCGAACATCGTCACTGCCGCCGCCGATCCTATGGGGGCCGCTATCTATAGCTGGATAAAGACCGGAGTGCTGGCTTCCGAAGGCGATTCCATTTCCGAAGGGATCGGCCAGGGCCGTGTGACGGGCAATCTCGACGGAGCGAAAATCGACGATGCGTTTCGCATTCCCGACGAGGAGATGCTGCCGGTTTGCTTCGACCTGCTCCGCGAAGAGGGCCTGCTGCTCGGCGGTTCCAGCGGGATCAACGTAGCGGGCGCGATTCGCCTGGCGGAGGCCATGGGCCAGGGAAAGACGATCGTGACCGTGCTTTGCGACTCCGGGCAACGCTACGAATCCAATCTCTACAATACGGAATTTCTCGCTTCGAATGGGTTGCCGGTGCCGGACTGGTTCAAGTAGCGCGTAAACATTGACAGTCGACTGGAAGTCGACGACCGGACATCGGAATCACGTGGGATCCGCGCTCGTACTCCCTATGCAAACGCGAGGGTCTACCTGGGCCGGGGTGGTCCCGTGGGCAATACCGCCTACCAGCGGTACTGTATGCGGGCCTGGTAGTTGCTCGGCAGTTCGGGCAGCACGATGACACCGCCGAAGAGATTCGGGAAGTTCGCCCGGAAATAGCGTTCGTCGGTGAGGTTCTTGGCCGCCGCACTGAAGATCCAGTTCCCTGCCTCGACAACCAGGCCGGCGTTGATGAGCGTATAGGCTGGCAACGTCACCGAGTTGGAGAACCCCGAATGGACGGCATCCACGTCGACGGCGCTGCCGCTGACGGCGATGCCGTTGCCGAAGTCGTAGGTGGCGGTCAGTGAGGCGATATTCCGGGGCATTCCGGCGCGGCGGGCGCCCTGGCGGCCCGGACGGATCACGGCGCCGCCCAAGGTACCGCCGTAAAAGACTTCAGGGGCCACGCCCGGAATGTCATCGGCACCGATGAAGCTGAAGCGCGAGCCTGCCTCCAGGGTGTTGAGGTTGATCACCTTCATGTCGGAATAGCCCAGCGTGAACAGCAGTCTTTCGCTGGCGACCCAGCGCACCTCGAATTCCGCGCCCTCGGTCTGAGATGCCTGGTTGGTGACGGTGGCCTGGGCCGAGAAGTCCGTTCGCTGCTGCTCGTAGAGGGACAAGGCGACGTACAGGGAGTTGTTCAGCAGGCTGCCCTTGAGGCCGATTTCGTGGAGCCTGGAGACATCGAATGCGCCGCCGCTTGCGATGTTGCCCGTAGTGATCTCCGCCCCCTGCCCCGCGATAACCGTGGATTGCCTTGAGACGGTCGCATAGGGAATAAGTCCGGGGCGGCTGTCGTAGCTGACGCTGAGCGTCCAGGAGAAACCGCCGAAGCGGTCCGATGCTTCAGTCTGAACGCAGGAAGCATCGGGAGTCGTGCAGAAGTTATTGGAACTGGCCAGCAGGAGCTTGTCCACCGGCTGGCGGCTCTCCATGTCGATCGTGTCGTAGCGAACCCCCGCCAGGACGTTGAACCCGCTGTCCCAGGTCACGTCGGCCAGCGCGGCCAGGCCAAGGTCCAGGTAGTCTCCGAT
>VYEH01000283.1:0-2770 GCA_009843005.1 Pseudomonadota bacterium
GCCGAGTACCCCGCGCAGGTGGTTTTCGAACTGGCTGGTTTCGGCGCCTTCGATGGTCCAGTGGCCGGAGTTGTGGACCCGGGGGGCGATTTCGTTGGCGACCAGTCCGGCTTCGGTGTGGAAGAATTCGACGGTGAGCACGCCGCGGTAGTCGAAGCGCTCCATCAGTACGGTCAGCCATGCTTCCGCGGCGGGCTGCAGTTCGGAGTTTTCGAAGGGCGCCACCGTGGTGCTCAGGATTCCCTGGGTATGGACGTTCTCCGACAGCGGGTAGAAGGCTGTCTGTCCCGCGGCGCCGCGCACGCCGATGAGCGACAGCTCCCGTTCGAAGCGCACCCAGCCTTCGGCGATGGACGGGACCCGATTCAATTCCGACCAGGCGGCGGCGAGTTCCGCCGCCGAATGGACGATGCGCTGGCTCTTGCCGTCGTAACCCAGGCGGCGGGCCTTGAGGACCTGCGGCCAGCCCAGTTCGGATTCGGCGCGGCGCAGGTCCGCGGCCTCGCTCACGGGGACGTAGGGCGCCGTTGGAATTCCGGCATTGCGCAGCAGGCGTTTCTCCTGCAGGCGGTCCTGGCCGGCGGCGAGGGCGTCGACGGAGGGATGGACCGGAGCGCTGGCGGCGGCCCGCTTCAGGGCTTGCACGGGTACGTTCTCGAATTCGAAGGTCACTACGTCGGACTGGGCGGCGAGGGCATCCAGTTTGGCGATGTCGTCCAGCCCGCCTTCAAGGATCCTGCTCACCTGGCCGGCCGGCGAATCCTGTTCGCCGCCGAGGAATAGGCAGTCGATGCCGAGGGGGTAGCCGGCCAATGCGAGCATTCGGCCCAGTTGGCCGGCGCCGAGGATGCCGACCCTCATTTCAGGAGCTGTCGGTGGGGGTCGGGTTGCTCAGCACACCGGAGGTCTGGGCCTCCCGGTACGCCTTGAGCGCTGCGCCGACCTTCGGGTACTTGTTGGCCAGGATCGCGCCTGCCAGCAGCGCTGCGTTGATGGCGCCCGCCTTGCCGATGGCCAGCGTGCCCACGGGAATGCCGGCGGGCATCTGGGCGATGGAGAGCAGCGAATCGATGCCGCTGAGCATGCGTGACTGAACGGGCACGCCGAGTACGGGCAAGCGCGTCTTGGCCGCGGTCATACCCGGCAGGTGGGCGGCGCCCCCGGCGCCGGCGATGATCACTTCGAGCCCCCGGTCGGCGGCGCCGCCGGCGTATTCGAACAGGAGATCGGGTGTGCGGTGGGCAGAGACGATACGGACCTCATGGGGAATCTCCAGCGTCTCCAGCGTCTCCGCCGCGTGGCGCATGGTGTCCCAGTCGGACTGCGATCCCATGATGATTCCGGCCAACGGTTTCATCGCGGCATTGTAACGCAGCCTATAGGGATGTCTCACCGTTCGGGGCGCTTCCCGATGCGTCCGGCGCGCCACCGGCTGTCTTGCGATACGCGGGGAGAAGTCTCACGACGGCGTACCCACGGGCTACAATTCGCCCTTCGCCGTAGGCAGCGCCCGCAGAGACCCCGTTTTCATGGATACGAACCGGATTCGCCAGTCGCTGGAGTCCACGGCCCGTGAGGCCGTCGACCTGGCGCGCAGGCTGGGAGCCGACCAGGCCGAGGCCGCGATCAGTCACGACGAAGGCTTCTCGGTCACCGTACGCATGGGGGAACTGGAATCGGTGGAGCGGCAGCGCGACCGGGGACTTTCCGTCACCGTCTATCGCGGCGGCCGCAAGGGCAGCGCCAGCACGGTGGACTACTCGTCGGCCGCCGTCGAGCAGACCGTGCGCAAGGCAATGAGCATCGCGGAATTTACCGCCGAAGACGAATTTGCCGGGCTGGCCGAAGCAGAGCTGATGGCGCGGGAACTACCGGACCTGGATCTCCATCATCCCTGGGAAATCGACATCCCGGAGGCCGAAAGGCTGGCGCTGCGCGCCGAGAACGCCGCCAGGGGCGCGGACGAACGAATCACCAATTCCGAGGGCGCCACCGTCTCCACCGGCGGCGGCGTGCGCGCCTACGCCAACAGCCACGGATTCTGCGCCGGTTTCCCGGCCAGCAGCCATACGCTGAGTTGCAGCGTGGTCGCCGCCCAGGACGGATCGCTGGAGCGGGACTATTGGTATACCACCGCCCGGGTTCCCGATGAGATCGAGGCGCCCGAGTCGGTGGGAGAAACGGCAGCAAGCCGCACGATCCGCCGGCTCGGCGCCCGGCAGCTATCCACGCGTACGGTACCGGTGGTATTCCCGGCGGAACTGGCGCGAGGCCTGTTCGGACATCTCGTCGCCGCCATTACCGGTACAAGCCAGTACCGCAGGGCCTCATTCCTCCTCGATGCGGCCGGCGAGCGAATATTCCCCGAGTTCATGAATATTTGCGAGGATCCCTTCATTCCGAGGGCCATGGGCAGTAGGGCCTATGACAGCGAAGGCGTGGCGACGCGGCGCAGAAACCTGGTGGAGGAGGGCGTCCTCGGAGGCTACGTGCTGTCGAGCTATTCTGCCCGCCGGCTTGGCATGCAGACCACGGGCAACGCCGGCGGCGTCCGCAACCTCATCGTGGCCCCGAACGGCGGCTCGCTGGAAGCGCTGCTGGGCGAGTGCCCGCGGGCGTTCCTGGTAGGCGAGCTACTGGGGCAGGGCGTCAACACGGTGACCGGGGATTACTCCCGGGGCGCCGCCGGGTTCCGGGTGGAAGATGGCGCCATCGTCCACGCGGTCCACGAGGTCACCCTGGCCGGCAACCTCAGGGACGTCGTCAAGGG
>VYEH01000283.1:2780-3080 GCA_009843005.1 Pseudomonadota bacterium
TTCCGATGTGGATACCCGCAGCGGCATTCGGTGCGGATCGGTGCTGGTGGAAGGCCTTACCGTGGCGGGGACGTAAGGTCGCTTGTTCGGCCGCATGCCAGCAAGGCGCATGCGCACAACCCATGCGCGGCAATAGCAACGGACTGGCAGTAGTACGAAAAAAAATAGTATGTAGTTCAAGCCGCACAATTGTCTGGCGCGCATCGTCAGAGATCAGGAGACAACTCCATCAGACCACAACCCCATCCGCGCTCAGCAACCACTCGATGGCCGTGGAGTAGTCCATGCGTTCGCCGGCCC
>VYEH01000414.1:0-356 GCA_009843005.1 Pseudomonadota bacterium
GCGCTACGGTGTGGCAGACGCCGGCGGTGGACCCGGAACTGGGCTTGATGTATTTCTCCACCGGAAATCCCGGGCCCGACTTCAACGGCGCGGTACGCGCCGGCGACAACCTGTTCTCGGTCTCCATGGTGGCCATTGACGTGACGACGGGCGAGTACCGCTGGCATTTCCAGCAGATTCGCCATGATCTCTGGGATTTCGACGCGGCCAATCCCGTGGTCCTTTTCGACGTGGAAATCGACGGAGTCGTACGCAAGGCGATTTCGGAGATCAACAAGAACGGTTACAACTACATACTCGACCGGGTGACCGGGGAGCCGATGCTTGGCATGGACTACGTGCCGGTGCCGCAGGAG
>VYEH01000414.1:366-11134 GCA_009843005.1 Pseudomonadota bacterium
CTGCCGCGCCAGTCACAATCGATATCGCCCCGGAAGGCGCCGTGCTGCTGGACGAACACGTCTACGTGCCGTTCTGGAGCAACGGGGACGGCGAGGCGCGCGTCGTCGGCACGCGCAGCGGCGCCAATTGGCCGCCGAGTTCCTACGACCCGCAACGCCGTCTGCTGTTCGTCTGCGTCAATGAGCGGCTCTCCTACTACCGTGCCAACGAAGACGAAACCGACATGCCGCCGCTCGGCGAGCGGTACATGGGTGGGAGCTTCGGCGGCGTCGGCATGCCCACCACCGGCGTCCTCGCCGCCCTGGACGTGACCACGAACACGCCGGCATGGCGGCAGCGTTGGCCCGATCGCTGCTACAGCGGATCGGTGGCCACCGCCGGCGATCTGTTGTTCACCGGGCGCAGCGACGGGCGCTTCATGGCCTATGACTCCGACAACGGCATGCCCCTGTGGGAGTTTCAGACCGGTGCGGGCGTCAATACCACGCCGGCGATTTTCGAGTACGAAGGCGAGCAATACGTCGCGGTATTCTCAGCGGGCAATGCCTTCGCCAGCTCACCGCGCGGCGACAGCGTCTGGCTGTTTTCGCTCAACGGCACCATGGACCCGGTGGAGGCGCCGCCGCCATCGGCCTTCATCGGCCGTGCAAGGGGCGGTGGCGGTACCGCGCCTGCAGCCGAACCGACCGCACCGGCAGATACTGTCGCGCCCGCCGCGCCCATGGGGTTGCCGAATCTCGACAACGGAGCAACGCTCTACGGACTGGTGTGTGAACTCTGTCACGGAGCGGACGGGCAGGGCGGGCACGCCGACGGCGCGCCGATCACCCCGGGTCTGACGCTCCCGGAGGCCGTATCGGTCGTCACCGAGGGACGCAACACCATGGTGGGATTCGGTGGCGCCTTGTCGGCGGACGATCTGCGGGATGTGAGTGCGTACGCGATCGGACTGGTCGAGGAGTAGTCTTTTCCAGCCCATCGCGGCGGATTGTGGTGATGCATTGCAATTGTGGGGAAATTGCAGCGATTCGAAGCTTTGCCCACCCGTCTCATCTCCTTTCGAGAACACCGGTGTTGTAAACAACCTCACCGCCGACCACTGTCAATACTGACGTCATGTGCCGGATTTGCTCCACCGGCACTGCATCTGAATCAAAAACATCGTCGCTCAACACCGCGAGATCGGCAAACCGCCCGACCCCGATGCCTCCCAGCAGGTCGTCTTCCTTGGTGAACCAACCCTGCTGGTGTGAGGCGTAGAGCCTGACCGCCTGCTGCCGGCTGATCTGCTGGCCGTCGTTGATCAGTTCTCCCGAGACGTCGCGCCCGGTGACCATGTAGTAGATCATGCACCAGGGGTTGAGCGTGTTGATCCGGGCGCCGTCGGAACCGGCGCCCACCGCCACCAGCCCGCTCTCGATCACGGTGCGCCAGGGCGGGCCGCCCATCCCGCCGGCGTGGTAGCGCTGGCCGTGAACGCCGAGACCGAGGCCCATCGTCCTGGCCCGGTCGATCAGTTCCGGCGTGATGAAACTCAGGTGGCCGGGTGTCCAGCGCATGGCCGCCAGGTCGAACTCCTCGTTCAGCTCTTCCCAGACATCCAGGTGAGCGTCGATCTCCTCCGGCGTGTGCAGGTGCTGGTGATAGGTCCAGCCCCGCTCGGCAATGCGCCGCTGAGCCAGGCGCGCGGCATATCCCAGCGGCTGTTCGTTGAACAGCGAACGTCCCACGGACCATTCGCCGATGCCGACGATCTTCGCCATGTCGGGACCGTAGTCGGGCCACTTGTTGTTCAGGTAGCCCATGAGCTGGGTCAGGTCCGCATCCTCGTCCAGCCCCGGGAAATAAATCCGCGTGCGAACCTTGTGGGACCCCTCGCGCACCAGGTCGAGGAAAAAGTCGTAGCCATTGGTCTGGTCTATGAAGCCCACGCCCGGGACCGTTCCGGACATGTCCATGACTGTGGTCAGGCCCACTGAGAGGGCGTAGTCGGCCACGCCCAGCATCTGGCGCTTGCGATCTGCATTGGTCAGGCTGGCGGCCAGGACATCGTACGCCCGCGCTGTATCCACACCGGCCGCGATCTCCCCGGCATCCGTTACCGGGACCCCCAGCCCGCGGAGAAGGTCGCGCCCGGCGGTGTTGGCCTGTCCCGGACCGGCGCCGCGTTCGGAAAGGTAGACGGGGTTGCCCGACGCCGCCCCATCCAGTTCCTCCAGTGTAGGGAAGCGGCCTTCTTGCCACTGGGTCCGCCTGATACCGCCGATGGTGGTGATCAACGCGCCGGCGGGCACCACCGCCGCCTTGTCGCGAACCGCCTGCAACGCGGCGTCCACCGTAAATGTCACTTCCAGGGCCCGCAGGTCGTAACCGGGACGATTCGCGATGCGGATGTAGTGCACGTGGTTGTCGATCAGGCCCGGAATCGCCGTGCGGCCCTGCACGTCGATAACGTCGGTACAGTCGTCGAAACTGGCAGGATCGGGATCCAGCGCCACGAACCGCCCGGCCTCCATGAGTACCGACGAGACGATGGAGTCCTGTGCATCCAAGGTGTGAATCGTGCCGTTGACAACGGCGAGGCTGCGGGAGACGCAGTCCGCCGTGTCCTGAGCACCGGCGGAAACTGCACACATCAATCCGAGTGAACCTGCCAGAGCCGCAACGGGCGGTTTGGTCCACCGACCGGGCCGGCGAATCCCAAGTAGTCGATCACATGCCATTGCAATTACCTCCCTGTGTCGTGCCCGGTTCCAGTGTTCCATCAACCTTATGCGCGAATTTCAGGTTGAATGAGCACTGACGCTACGTTGGTTTACGGAGGAACCGCATCGCCGACCGCTTGCGGCGGCGGGATGCGACTCGCGGAAAAGACTATCATGGAGACCGCAAATCGAATGTTGGAGCGAGATCGCGGAAGTATTTCTTCCGGGGTAGCTGAGCATCGCGAGAGGTCGGGAGAAACGAAATGTTGACGACAAGACATTCCCTGGCGGAACTTGCAGTTGTCACGGTGGGGCTTGGCGGATGGGCGATGGCCTATGAGGTCTTTCAGGGGCCGACGGAGTTGATTCAGTACAATCCGGCCAAGGCGTCTCCGGGTTATACGCTATTCAGTCCGTTTCGCGGCCGAAACACCTACCTGATCGACATGCATGGCAATGTCGTCCATTACTGGCCGTACCCGGAAGGTTGGTCGACCCCGGGAGACGAGGCGGTCGAGAAACACGCGCGTCTGCTGGAGGACGGTACCCTGCTACGGGGGGCCATCGACCGGGCCGGACTCGGCGGGATGGGCGGCGCCATCTACCACCTCTACGACTGGGATGGCGACGTGATCTGGGAGCATGTCGAAGAGCGGCCGGGCTACACACCCCATCACGATTTTCGAATTATCTGGAACCCGAAACTCCAGGCCCGGACCCTGCTGTACATCGCCTCGAAGGAAATCACGCACGAGCAGGCAATCGCCCTGGGCGTCGATCCCGCCAAGCGTGACGACTACGCCTCACGTCCCGACGGCGTAGTGGAGGTCGACATGGACGGTAACGTGATCTGGGAATGGAACATCACCGATCACCTGGTTCAGGATGTCAACGATACGCTGCCCAATTACGGTGTGGTCAGTGAGCACCCGGGAAAGATGGACCCCAATTTCGCCGACGGTGTAAGCGGAGACTGGATCCACATCAATTCCCTGGACTATAACGAGACGCTCGACCATATCGCTATCAACAACTCGACCTTCAGCGAGGCCTACGTCATCGACCACGGCGGTACGTTTGTCCCCGGGGACCCGGAGCAAAGCATCGCGCTCGCTGCAAGCGACGCAGGTGACTTTCTGTACCGCTGGGGCAATCCTTGTGTCTACGATGCCGGCATGTGCCCGACGTCGATCAACGAGGGCCAGTCCAGCACCAACGGGCATCAGCAGGTCTTCTTTTCCCACGACATCCAGTGGATCCGGGAGCGGGAGATCGGCATGGGCGACAACCTGCCGGGCGCCGGCAACATGCTGATCTTCAACAACGGGTCGCGGCAGCTTGGGGTGACGTTCTCATCCGTAATCGAGTTCAGCCCCTACGACGGACCCATGGAAAAAGGCGTTTACGTGCCGGAGATGCAAGCTGGCTACGACCTGGCTTCACCGGGTATGGGCGCCGGCCAACTGGTATCCAAACAGATTGTCTGGAGCTTTCAGTCAACTTTGCCGACGGCGTTCTACAGCCGCTACATCTCCGGCATGCAGCGACTGCCCAACGGCAATACGCTGGTTTGCTCCGGCGCCAATGGGCACTTGTTCGAGGTTACCCCCGAAGGCGAGGTCGTGTGGGAATACATCAATCCGGTGGGTGATCGCACCGGTGACAAGTACGGCATCCACACCATCATGACCGATGCGGCCGGCGAACGGTACAACTCGCTGTTCAAGTGCGTGCGTTATCCGTCCGACTATGCCGGGCTTGCAGGAAAGGACCTGACACCCATGGGCAAGATCACCGAACTGTGGACCCAGGAACCGGCGACGCCGCAAATCGACTGACCGTCATTCGCCTGTGGATCTTGAACGCGGGCACGTCCTCGATCGAGGGCTGGCGTTCAATACGGGAAGCGGTACACGCCGACTGACTCTCCGATCTCCAGGCGCATCAGGTCCTCGCCCACCAGCAGGCGGCCCGAATAGTTCGTCCGCGTCCGCTGGATCAACTCCTCGACCGTCACCTCGGGCGAGTCCGGGCTGCTGAGTAGCGTCAGGTGACTGTACAAGGCCAGTTTCGGGCTGACGCGGTCGAAGACGATGCCAGCCTCCTCGGGGGTCGTATGGTGGTCCAGAATAAGCTGAATGCGCTCGTCGAATGCCAGCATTTCTTCCCGCGCTGCGGCCACTTCATGAATGATGACATCCGCCCCCCGGGCGGCCTCGATCAGGTTTTCGTCGAACCGGGTGTCGCCCGACAAGACCACCGAGCGGCCCCCGTAATCCACCCGGTAGCCGTAGGAAGGCTTGATGTACTGACCGTGATCAACCGCGAACGCCGTGACCGTCACGCCCTCCTCGTCGAACACGACTCCGTCCTCCGAGTATTCCCGGAGATCGAATTCAATCCCCCGGGGAGGCAACTGTTCGTCCACGAGGCGAATCTGGATGTCGGGATCGAAGGCCTGCCTGAAACCATCGAGAATGTTCGACAGTCCTTCGGGACCGACCATGCGCATGGGCTCGGACCGCTGGCCCCACGGTGGCGGAAGCCAGCCACTCAGCCACAAGTCGGGTAGTCCGGACAGGTGGTCGGAGTGAAAGTGGGTGATGAAGACGACGTCGATGTCGCTCAGGGAGTAACCTGACTGCACAAGCCGCTGGGTGACGCCTCGGCCGGCGTCAAACAGCAATTGGTACTCTGCGGCCTCCACCAGGATCGCGGGCCCGAAGCGGTCGACGCGCGGCACGGGATCGCCGGTGCCCAGCAGGGTGACATCGATGCCTTGCTCCTGCGCGACAACGTGCGGCGGCAGCGCCATTGCCAGCACGGCGAGCGCGCTGACGGCCAATCCCGTTTTGGTGTTCCATTGCTCCTGGACTGTTTGCACGCTTAACTCCTTGTAATGGTTCCATTTTGGTTCCTTGAACAATCTTCAGGAACCAGCTTGCAAATACCGGTCTCTTTGCGCAGACACAAGTATGCACGAGATTGTAGACTGCACACGACTGGCGCTGAATGATGTACCGGCGCTGATAGGGAGGCGGCTATGCGCATGACGGCAGGAACAATCGATCCATCGACTTCGACGCGGGTTTTGCGATCAACAGGTTCGATACTCAGTGTGGTCTCGATCGCCGCCGCACTGGCGCTGGGATGGGTCGCATCGACCACTGCGCACCACGGCATCACCGCGCAGTTCGATACCTCCACCACGTTCGATATCGCAGGTGTGGTCACAGACCTGGAATTCGTCAATCCCCACGCGTATGTCTACTTCGACGTCACCGAGGACTCGGGCGAAGTCGTGCCATGGCGATGTGAGTTGCGCGCCGCGACGGTACTGCGCCGTTCCGGCTGGAGCGAAGATATGTTCAGCCCGGGTACGGAAATCGCCGTGGTGGGATCGCCGGATCGCAGGGATCCGCAAACGTGTTACCTGGTCACCGTCACCTTTGCCAACGGGGTCACTGTGGAACGGTATGGCCAGCTCACCCCGGAGGCTCTTGCCGGCGATGACGCGGTGGAACGGCCGGAACGGCTCGCCGGCGGCCACCCCAACATCGGTGGCGACTGGGCCCGGCCGCAGCGGCTGCTGGGAGGAGAAAATGTGCTCGGAACCGGCCCTGCCCAGCAGGCTCGCAACGCCATGGGTATGGGAATGGGTGCAACCATACAGCGCACCGACCTGGGCGCCGCAGCCGTGGTCGACTATCAGTGGGAGGACAATCCTCGCTTCGACTGCATGGCAGTGAACATATTTGACGACTGGACGTTCGACCAGCACGTCAATCGCATCGTGCAGGAGGACGACCGGATCACGCTCATGTACGGTTTCATGGACATCGTCAGGGTCATCCGCCTGGATATTGACGAGCATCCGTCGAACATCGAGCCCAGTCGGGCAGGATATTCAATCGGGCGCTGGGAGGGCGATGAACTGGTAGTCGAGACGACGGGCTTCGCACCGGGCTACCTGGAAACCCGGGACGCGGTGATGCACGGCAGCGAGATGTACGTCGTGGAACGGTTTTCGTACGATCATGAAGCGGGTGCGCTGACTCGTACGTGGACCGCGGAGGACCCCGAGTATTTCACCGGCAGCCACACCGGCGAGGACACTGTCGAAATTGCAGATATCCCGTTTGAGCCTTACAACTGCAGCGACCTGACCAACGAGCACCTTGCCGAAACGGCTTGAGAACCGTACCGGGTTACGTACCGGCCCGGGAAATCGTGGCTTTGGCAAACGCCCGACTCGCAGGTACAGCGTTTACGTGGCCAACTATGGAGAGGAACGGAACATGAAGGGATGGGTTAGACGGATATTGGGTATTGGCGCACTTATGGCGCTTGCGGCCGGGGCGGGCGTTGCGTCCGCGCAGTCGGCCCAGGGCCCCTTGCTGCCCGACGGCGACACGATGATGCTGACCGTGTTTCTCAAGCACGACCAGTCCATGAACAACGTGCAGCGTGCCGAGTTGCTCAGTGCGGCCGGGTTCGACGAGATGTTCCCGCCCGAGGGCGTCGAGATCGTCGATCACTACGTGATGATGGGCATCGGCCAGGTAATCGTCATGCGGTTTCCGCCCAATCTGCTGCGGATACTCAACCTGGCCATCGAGCGGGGGGCGTGGGGCGCCTACCAGACCGAGTTCTACGTGACGTACGATCTGCGGGCGGCCCGCGAGTTCGCACAGCAGTCGCAATAGACGTTACGCACCAGGCTGTCCCTGGCGGGCAGCTGCCACGAGGCGCGGGGCACGCTGCGATCTCAGGGGTAGTTCCCCTCGGGGTAGGGCACGGGTCCGCTCTCCGCGTAGGGCATGCCGCCGGGCGGCCGATTGTCCGGTTCCCAGGCCATCGGCGATCCCGGCGCGGTCATGTCCGGCAGTCGCGCATTCAGGCTGAGGGGCTCGGCCTTTGGAATCGCGTCCAGTTCCGCGACGAGTTGGCGGAAGATATCCGGATGCGCCGCCGCCAGGTCGTGCTGTTCGTAGGGATCGTTGCGGATATCGAATAGCAGATCATCCGTTCCGCCCTGGTCGTTCGCGGCGCGAACAAGTTTCCAGTCGTCCCTGAAATAGGCATGCTGAACGACGCCCCGGCCGTAATGGCTCAGCACGGCGGGGCCGCCCGGAGCCTGTGCCCCATCGGCGATCGCGGGCCAGAAGTCGCGGCCGTCGATGGGCTTGGAGGCGTGAAGATCGGCGTCGGCCGCCGCAAGCAGCGTGGGCAGGAGATCCGTTACGGTCATCCGCTCTTCGAATACGGCGCCCGCGGGCAACACCGTGGGCCAGTACATGAAAGCGGGCGCGCGGGTGCCGCCCTCGAAGGGGCTGCCCTTGCCGCCGCGCAACGGGCCGTTGTCGGCCCCGAGGTTCGGCGAACCGCCGTTGTCGGAAAAGAAGATCAGCAAGGTGTTCTCCGCGATCCGCGCCTCTTCCAGGGCCGCCGTGATGCGGGCGATTCCCCGGTCCATTTCAGTCATCATGGCGGAATAGATGCGGCGGCGCTCGTCGTCCACATGGGCGTACTCGGCGATGGCGTCCTCCGGCGCCTGCAGGGGAGCATGAGGCGCGTCGAGGGCCACGTGGAGCAGGAAGGGCGCATCCGGATCCCGCTCCTCGATCAGTCTCACCGCTTCGGCGATAACCAGGTCGGTGGCGTTCCCGGTCTCGTGGACGGTCTGGCCGTCTCGCTGCCAGTCGACACGGCCGAAGAGTGTGTGCAATTCGTGATTCAGATAGCCGTGAAGATGGCCGTAGAAGCTCTCGAATCCGTGATTCATCGGGTGGTACTGGAGTTCGTTGGGGCCCAGATGCCATTTGCCCAGCGCGTGGGTCCGATAACCCGCCTCCCGGAAGTATTCCGGCATCAGCTTTTCGTCCACCGGCAGACCGCGCGGGTACCAGGGATTGGACGGGCCGAGCATGCCGGTGTTGATGCCCGAACGGCCGGTCATCAGGGCCGCGCGCGTGGGTGAACAGAGGGCGTACGTGTAGAACCGCTCGAACCTGACGCCGCCGGCGGCCAGCCGGTCGAGTTCCGGCGTCCGGATTTCGCTGCCGTGGAACCCCACGTCGCCCCAACCCATGTCGTCGGCGATCACGATGACGATGTTGGGGGCTGCGGCGGCGGAAGTTGCCAGGCTCGCCGCCAGCGCTACTGCGGACAGGACCTTCTTTGTGAACTCGAGGAAACGCGCCATGAATGGAAACCTGCTATTTTTCATGTTGATTCAATCCGATTGTACCCGTTGGGACGCCCGCGAAAGGAGTTGCACGTAAAGATTCCCGCGAAACCTCTGCTGCTTGCGTTGTTCCTCGTGGCGATGCTCGCGGTTGTGGCATTGCTGCCTGTTCGGCAGTGGTTGACCGTCGCGTTGATGTGGACGGAATCTCACCGTTATCTTGCCTGGATCCTGTTCATCGGCATGTACCTGGCCGCTACGGTGCTGGTCGTCCCCGGAACCATCCTGACGTTGGCGGCTGGCTTTGCCTTCGGGGTACCGGTGGGAGCGATGCTGGTTTCGGCCGGCAGTCTCGCGGGCGCCAGCGCCGCATTTCTGGTCGGGCGCTTTTTTGCCCGCGACTGGGTGGCCGGGCGGGTGGCGCAATGGCGTACGTTCGATGCCCTGGACAAGGCGGCGGGTCAGGAAGGATTCGTGATCGTGCTGCTGACGCGCCTGTCGCCGCTGTTTCCCTTCAACCTGCTGAACTATGCCTTCGGGCTCACGGCGGTGCGCTTCAGGGATTACGTCCTCGCCTCGTGGATCGGCATGGCGCCGGCGATCGTGCTCTACGTCTACATCGGTTCCGCGGTGCAGTCGGCGACCGAACTGGCCGAGGGCGAGTTTGACGCCGGCGCCGGCGGTACCGTGCTGTTCGCCGCCGGACTCATCGCCACACTGGTCCTGACCCTCTTCATCACCCGCAAGGCAACCAGGACGCTGGCGCAGCACCTTGAAGAACCCGCTGAAGCAGGGAAGGTGCCACGTTGAGACTGGTTCGAGCGGCAGAAGGAAATTCATCAAGTATCGGCGAGGTCAATGGCGCGCCGTCCTCGGCTATGGCATAAGTTTGATATGAACACGAAAACTCACCGGATCAGCCCGAGTCCCTCCCCGGCATTTGTAGCCTGTCTCACCGTCTTGCTGGCCGGGTGCAACGCGCCGGCGGACGATGGGGGCAATGGCGGCACCGTAGTCGCAGGGGACCTCCAGGCGCGGAACATGGCCCTGGTGGGCCACCACGACCTTCAGGCACGCTCGGCCTATCAACCCGTCGTGCACGCCTACGGGGACCGGCGCATCCTCTTCGTAGGACACCACGCAGGCGAGGCCGTCAACCCGCTGACGGAGCAGATGGAGGTCAACGGCCTGTCGATCCTGGATGTCTCCGATCCCGCCGTGCCGGTCATGCTTGCGCACGTGCCGCCCACAGGAGATGAAGCCAGCGGCACGCAGCACGTCCAGGTTTGCGATGGCGAGGTTCTGCCCGAGGGCGACGCGGACCGTGTCTATGCCGTGCGCACCAACGGGTTGCTTGCCTACGAGCTGCTCGACGTCACAGATCCGGCCAATCCGACGGTCCTTTCCACAATCGCCGAGACGGGTGTCTCCTCACGCCCGGAGTCGAGCCGCGGCAACCGCGAGACCCACAAGATCCAGTGGGAGTGCGAGACGGGCGTGGGCTACTTCAACGGCACGCCGGAAGGCTGGCGAGTCACACGCGTTCTGCAGGCCTTTGATTTGAGCAACCCGGAGGCGCCCCGACACATCCGCGACTTCGGTCTTGTGGGCTGGGAACCCACGGCC
Source organism: Pseudomonadota bacterium (assembly GCA_009843005.1). Taxonomy (GTDB): domain Bacteria; phylum Pseudomonadota; class Gammaproteobacteria; order Steroidobacterales; family Rariloculaceae; genus UBA6522. The sequence goes on from VYEH01000414.1 coordinate 10,886, forward strand.
GATGGCCCCATGCCGGAGTATTCGATTTCCGGTTTGCACCAGCCGTTCGTGCATGGGGACTACATGTACCTCGGTTACGGCAGCGGCAACAACGGCACGCTGCAGATCCTGGACAAGGGCCGGTTCCTCAACGGCGATCCGGATGCGGAGGAGCCGTTCGCACCCACCCCCGAGAACCTGATGTATCCGCAGATCTCCCGCCTCGACATGCCGTCCTGGTGGGGCGTGCACACGGCCAAGCCGGCACTC
>VYEH01000414.1:11144-16765 GCA_009843005.1 Pseudomonadota bacterium
GTGTGCCGATCCCGAATCCTGGGGCCGAGAGCGGCGTCGAGGCCCGGAATTTTCTGATCGTACCGTCCGAGGTTGGTGGCGGCGGCTTGTACTGTCGCGGCGAGCGTGACGTGGTGTTCATGATCGAGATTACCGATGTGGGCAAGCCCTATCCGGTGTCCACCTACCAGGTGCCCGAACAACCCGGGGACTTCTGCGAACGCGGCGGCCGCTTCGGACCGCATTCGGTGAACGACGCCTTCCACCCGGCCTTCGACAGGACGCTGGCGGTGTTCTCCTACTTCAATGCCGGCATTCGCGCCGTGGACATCCGCGATCCCTTCCTGCCGGTGGAAGTGGGCCATTTCATCCCCGAAACCACTGAGGCAACCATTGAACTGTGCGCAACGATAGACGGCAACGAAAGGTGCGACGCGGCAATCCAGACCAACAACGTCGACATAGACGACCGCGGCTACGTATACGGCGTCGACCGCTCGCACACTGGATTGCACATCTTGGAACTCACCGGCGAGGCTGCGGAACTCGTGGGGTTATAGTCTGCTTCCCGAATTTCCTATAGCCTGAACGGCGGGCCGAAAATCCGTAAAAACCCGATCTCTCGCTCGACCAAAGGAGTTGCGCATGCCTCGACTGGAGTATCTGCAGGACCATGAACTGGGGGCGGAGGCGCTGGAGCACATCAGAACCGCCGAAATGACCAAAGCCCCGGACCCCAGGGTGCTGCGCGTGATTTTCAGAAGCCCGATGGGCCTTGCCTGGTACCGTTATTGGCTGTCGCTTTGCAACGAGGGCGAGTTGCCCAGGGATTTGAAGGAACTGTGCCGGGTCAAGATCGCCTTCGATCACAACTGTGGCTACTGCGGCACGGTGCGCTCGGCGGCCGCCATCGAAGCCGGGTTGACCGAGGAACGGGTCCAGGCGGTGTGGGACTTCGAGGAATCGCCGCTTCTGTCAGCGAGGGAGAAGGTCGCGCTGCGTTTTGCGGATCACCTCAAGCACGATATCTCCATGGCGGACGATGACGGCTTCTACGCTGAACTCCGCGAACACTTTTCCGAGTCCGAGATCGTGGAACTGGGGCTTTGGTGTGCGGAAAACGTGGGCGCCGGCAGTTTTGTGCGCACGTTGAACATCATCACCTGGGCCGAGGCCTGCCGGTTGAATCCACTCACCGCGGAGAACGCAGAACGCAAGGCGGCGGTGGCTTGAGAACGGGGCGGAATACTGCGACGGCGCTTGCGGTGCGGACCCGGCGACGGCGCTTTCGGATCGTTCCGGCCGCGGTCGCGGCGGTTCCCGGGTTCCTGGCCGCAGCATTCCCGGTTGCCGCGGTCCTTCTCGGCGTGCTGGCGTCAAGGCCTGCGTCGGCCGAACAATACACCCTGCGGGTCGGCTCCGGGCATCCTGCCGGTGCGACGGTCTACGTCACTGTTCTGCGCGACTACCTGGTGCCGGAATTGCGGCGACGCGTGGCCGAGGAAACCGATCATGAACTCCGGATCATCGAGGGCTATGGCGGCTCCATCGCCTCGGTGGCCGAAACGCTGGAGGCCGTGCAGATCGGCATCCTCGATATCGGCGCCTACTGCACGTGTTTCGAGCCGGCAAAGCTGTTCCTGCACAACTTCCAGTACTTCGTGCCCTTCGGACCGCAGGATGCGCAACTGGCCATGCGGGTGGCGCGCCAGGTGTACGACGCCTACCCGTGGCTGTCGGACCACCTGGAGGATAACTACCGGCAGACCGTCCTCGCCATCAACGGTTGGGACAATTACCACCTGGGATCCAGCGTTCCCTGGGAGTCCGTCGAGGACCTCAGGGGCGTGAAAGTGGCGGGCGCGGGCCCGAACCTGCCCTGGCTCGAATTCGCCGGCGTCATTCCTGTCCAGTCCACACTGCCGGACGGCTACATGTCCCTGCAAACCGGCGTCTATTCCGGGTGGGTGATGTTCCCTTCGGCTTATGCGGCCTACAAGTTCCATGAGCCCGCGCCCTATTACACGATGATTGGCTTTGGAGCCATGGGCGGCGCCGTGATTGTCGCCATGAACACCCGCTCGCTTTCGCGGCTACCGGCCGAGGTGCAGCAAATCGTGGCGGAGGTGGGGCGCAGCTACGAGGTCGAAGCGGCGCGGGTGCTGGACGAACGACAGATGGCGGGACTTGAGATGCTGCAGGCATCCGGCGCCGAAATTCGCGAACTGCCCGCCGGGGTACGCGTGCAGTGGGCGCAATCCCTGATGGACTTTCCCGACCGTATGGCCAAGGATGCCGACTCCCGCGGCATGCCCGGCTCGGAAGTGATCGCAGCCTATATCGAGGCGGTCACCCAAAGCGGATATGATTGGCCGGTTCGATACGTCATCGAATAACCTGCAGGAAACAAAGCGAGGAGAGCTGTGATCAGAGCGGCAATGGTGGGGCTCGGCTGGTGGGGCCGGCATCTGGTGAAGTCGGTGGCAGGAAGCGACCGCATCGAAATCGTTCGACTGACATCCCGCAGTCCACACGGCCACCAGGCATTCTCCGATGAGATGGACATACCGCTCGCGGACAGCTATCGGCACGTGCTCGAGGATCCGGACGTGGACGCGGTCATCCTGTGCACCCCCCACTCCCAGCACGAGGAACAGGTACTTGCCGCGGTGGATCACGGCAAGCAGATTTTCTGCGAGAAGCCGCTCTCGCTGACCCGGGCGAGCGTCGAGCGCATGCTTGAGGCGGTCAACGGCGCCGGTCTCGTCATGGGCGTCGGCCACGAGCGCCGCTACGAGTCCACCATGGAAGCCATCGCGGAGATCGTTGCCTCCGGCGACCTGGGAACGCTCATGCACATCGAGGCCAATTTTTCGCACAGCATCTTCGCCTCGGTTGAGGCGGACAACTGGCGCGGGTCCGTGGAAGAGGCCCCGGCCGCGGGCATGACCGGGATGGGCGTGCACCTCACCGACCTCTTCATTTCCATGTTCGGCCCGGTGGAAGCGGTATGCGCGCACTCCGCCCGCCGCGTGCTCTCCCTCCCTACCGGCGATCTCGTCGCCGTGCAGATGCGTTTCTGCAATGGGGCGACCGGTTTCGTGGGCGCGATCTCCGCCACTCCCTACTACGGACGTTACAGTGTTTTCGGCGAGAAGCTCTGGGTGGAGGCGCGGGACGACGCTCATCCCCAGGAGGGTGGCCGTACGCACCTCATCACGTGCGGTCCGGACGGCGTCCAGCACAGCCGGACCTTCGAACCCAAGGACCCGGTCCGCGCCAACCTTGAGGAATGGGCCGGCGCGGTGGCCGGCAACGGCACCTACCGCTTTACGGACGAAGAACGGGTCGGCAACGTGGCTTTGCTCGAATCCATCTCCAGGTCGGTCAGGGACGGCGGCTGGGTGGACGTCTGAATCGTCCAGCGGCCGTTGATCGGACACAGGCCGGCATGACGATTCAGCAAGGGGACTACCCGTGCGCTCTCCGATGATCGCGCGGCTGGCGCGCACGACCCACGTCGTGTCGGCGTTCTGGGTGCTGGTGCTGGCCGGGATCATCTTCGTCGATGTCATGGGCCGTTACCTGTTCAGCCAGCCGCTGCTGGGCGCCACGGAGATCATTGCCAATTCCGTGGTCTCGATCACGTTCCTGCAGTTGCCGCTGGCGATCTACCAGGGCGGCATGATCCGCAGCACGCTGCTCTACGACGCCGTGGGCGAGCGAGCACGGCGGGTGTTGCGCTCGCTGGCCTGCGTGCTGGGGTTGGCGTTCTTCATCGGCACGGCGTTCAGCGCCTGGGGGCCGGCGCTCGAGGCGCTTGCCGTGAGCGAGTACGAAGGCGAGGGCGCGCTGCGGGTGCCGACCTATCCGGTGCGGTTCCTGGTGGTGGTGACTTCCGTATTCGCCGCCTGGGTCTACGCGCACCTGCTATATGGTGACTGGACGGGGCGGATTGACCCCGAACCGGGGCCAAGTGCTGAGTCCGGGCAGCGACCTGCAACCAGGCAGGGGGTTGAATCCGGACAGGGGCCTGACACCGATCAGCAGCGCGAAGCGTCGAGACCTGGGCCATGATGGGGCCCGAAGTCATTTTCTACTCGCTGGCGATCCTGCTGGTGCTGATCCTGGCGAGCGTACAGATCGGTATCGCCCTGGGCGTGGCCAGCGTCATCGGCGTCTACCTGGCCTACGGCGATTTCCAGATCGCACTCTCCATCCTGGGTTCCACCGCCTACGACGCCATCCGCAGCCACGCCCTGGCGGTGATCCCACTGTTCATGCTCATGGGGGAGATCATCAGCCGCTCGGGTGCGGCGGCGGACCTTTACCGGCTCTGCGACCGCGCGATGGGCCGCCTGCCCGGGCGCCTGGCCGCGGCGACCGTGCTGGGCAACGCCGCGTTTGCCGCGGTGTCGGGCGTGGCCATCGCGTCGGCCGCGACCTTCAGCCGCATCGCCTATCCTGAGATGCGGCGCGGCGGCTACGCCAAGTCCTACGCCCTGGGGGTCATTGCCGGCAGCGGCTCGCTGGGCATGCTGATTCCCCCAAGCGTTCTGCTCATCGTCTGGGCAATACTGACGGAGGGCTCGGTGGGCGCGCTGTTCGTTGCCGGCGTCATTCCGGGGCTGCTGCTCGGGCTGGCGTTCGTGTTCTATTGCGCGTTGAAGGCGGTGGTGAGTCCCGGGGTGGCTCCGGCCGTCGCTCCCGTCACGGACCCTGCCGGGAGACGAGAAACCCACAAGGGCGATCTGCCGGATTCAGCAGATCTCGGCCGACAACTCGTCAGCGCTCTCGGCATCGTGGGGCTGGTGGTCCTGGTATTGGGCGGTATCTGGACAGGGGTCTTTACTCCCACGGAGGCGGCTGGATTCGGGGCCCTGGGCAGCCTGGTGCTGGGCTACGCAAACGGCATGCGCAGCAGGGCGTTCATGGACGCGATCTACAGCGCCGGCCGCTACACCGCTCCCATCATGTTCCTGCTGATCGCCGGTTCCATGTACGCTAAGCTGCTGGCCGTCAGCGGCGGCATCAATCTCATCCAGGACCTGGTGACCGGCGCCGGGCTGACGCCGGTGGGACTCATCGTCCTGATGACGGTGATCTGGCTGCTCCTCGGCGCGCTGATCGACTCCATCTCCGATATCCTCCTGACCGTGCCGGTGTTCGTGCCGCTGGCGGCGGCCGCGGGAATCGATCCCATCGCCTTTGCGATCTACGGCATCATCGTCATTGAAGCGGGCCTGCTCACGCCACCCATGGGGTTGTTAGTCTTTACCGTCAAGTCTTCAGTTACGGATCCGGAAGTCACGCTGGGGGACATTTTTCGTGGATCCGTTCCGTTCTGGATACTTATGTTGAGCGTGGCACTTTTGGTTCTGTGGCGCCCGAGACTGGCTACTAGCTTGCCGGATTTGATGTTCTGACAGTGTGTTTTTTCGGATAATAGGTCACAGAGCGCGATTAGAAAACCGTCCGTGAGTTGATGTGTAACCATTATGAGCATCCCGGAGTGTATGGATACTGTCGAAATTACCGGCGATTTTCGATTGATAATTTCGAAGACGAAAATATACTGAATCTTGCGTTTCCTGAGGACTAGCGAGAAAGTATCCACAAGCAGTATCCCGCCCCTCTCAGAG
>VYEH01000071.1 GCA_009843005.1 Pseudomonadota bacterium
TTCACCAATGGCAAAATGACCCCATCAGCGCAATCGGTGACGAATGCGGGCTAGGGACCTCCCGGCGCGGCCAACGAATCTCTCTCCGCTTGGCATGCTCACGCTACCAGACGGTCAACCCCTTGAGGACGACGGGTCCTCCGCTGCGCTGCGGCCCTGCGGGTGACTGCGTCTGTCCACATGAACATACCGATCTGCGAGAGATCGGCATCTTTATCACAAGGAGTTCATTACCATGAATGCACACGTGCACAATCACTCACTCTCCCCCACTGCGGCCATCTGCGAGAACCTGGAGTACTTCGGAGGCGGTCCCGCCAAGGGCGACCCCGATCCGCGCGCGGTCTGGGATGAATCGGAAGCCCTGGCGGGCCTCGACACCATTCTCGACGCCATCGTCGAAGAGGTCGCGCCCGACGGCACCCAGCTCGCCGACGAACGCGAGTCGCTGCTGTGGGGCTTCGTCAACACCCTGCACATGCAGACGGTGCGGCTGGACCCTCGGTGGACAAGCTTTCGCCGAAACTGAGGGACCTGCAGAACTCACAGGACGGCTCCGAAGTCCAGGCCTGGGAACTGGAACGGATCACCGAACGCGCCCAGCACCTCGGCGACCGGCGCGACGCCTGCGAGCAACTGAGGGACGCCGCCGCCGAGCGTTACCGCGAGGACACCGGCAACACCTGGCGCCCGCGGCACGGGTCGCACACGAGCCGCACGTCGCAACTCACATCGGCGGCCATCGATGCCCGCGACTTCCTCCGGGCGCGCGAGTCCGAAAAGGCGAAGGCGCACTTGCCCGAGGCGACGCTGGTCGCGGTCGCCGGTTCCGGCCCCGTCAGCGACGCGGGTCCGGTGCACTTCGCGGTGGACCGGGTGCGGGCGAAGTACCCGGACATGGTGCTCGTGCACGGCGGCGGCCAGGGCGCCGAGAAGATCGCCGCGCGCTGGAGTGCCCGTGGCGATGAGTCGCACCGCCTCTGGCCGACACAAGCCGTCACGAAGATAATGGGAACGCGGGACCTACGATAGGCCCCGTGTATGCTCTGCGTATTACGCTGCTAAAACATTGAATTAAAGATGGTTTTTTGATTTTTCTTTCAAAGTGCATGCGCACGTATATGAAAACCGTATACGCTCGATTCCCTCAAGATACCAGTTTGGGACCCCGCCGATAGACATGCGATCTGCCTATCGGACACGCCGGAGTACGAAAGCACTCGATCGGACAGCGCCCGGTTCGGCCGCAGCGGCGTTCCACATGCCGACCGTTTGTCCGCATCCGGATTCGGACACGGCCAAATCCAGGCGGTATATCTCTCAATTGTCCGACCAAGCGCTCTAGGACCCGCCCCCACCGCCACGCCGCTTTCGCTTGCAACCGGAGTCATCCGCGCTCCGATTCGTGCCGGACACACAACCAATGTGAATTTCGGGCGCATCGCCCTGCCCGGATGGTCGCAATGGCTCCGACAGCAACTTCGCTTGTCCCTCCGCTCCCTGCTCGCATTTATGACGACAATCGCTTAGGGTTCGCGCGCAGAGATTCGCGATCCCATGCAAACCGCCCGTTTTTTCAACGACCTCACAACATGGCTGGAAGGCGTCCGACAGGCGAAACGCGATGCGTTCGCCCGCTTCTTTGCCGACCTGCACCCCCGATTCGCCGAGGCCAGACGGCAGGACAGGGAACGCGAACGGCACGAAGCGTATAGATTCAACGCGCTGCATTACCTTCGCACCGACGAATTGGGCCTGTCGCGCATTGTCGCCGACCTGCTCAAGCCGTCGGCCAGCCACGGCCAGGGAGCCGATTTCCTGAAAAAATTGCTGCTCCGGCTCAGGGAATCCACTCCATTTCAACCGGACCTCGACTTCGATCCGCGCCAAGTCTCCGTCCATCGCGAGCACATCACCGATACTGGGCGCAAGATCGATATCGTTGTCCGGATCGCCTGCGCGCGCTCCAGCTTTGTTCTCGCCATCGAAAACAAGCCCTACGACAGAGACCGTCGGCACCAGGTACGCGACTACCTGCACTACCTTCGCAGGACATACCGTCAGAACTTTCTGTTGATTTACCTTTCGCCCGGCGGCGAGGGACCTTCGCAGAGGAGCGTTCGCAGACAGGAACTGGTCGAGAACTGGTATGGGCATTTCGCCATCCTGGCCTACTCGCGCTCGCATTCCGTCATCGATCGGGACGAATTCGATTCGTTTCGGTTGCCCTTTTCGCTCGCGCAGTGGCTCAAGTCATGCCGCGACGGTTGCCGGGCCAAGCGCCTGCGCTGGTTTCTGGATGAAACGCGTCGATTTTGTAAACAAACGTTTGGAGATCCAACCATGACGACCGATCTCGAATCCACCGAAATCCGCAAGTTTCTGCTCGAGAATCCTGTCCACCTGGATCTCGCGCTCGCCGTGCACGAGTCCTGGCCGTCTGTCCGCGACGCGGTGTGCAAGCGATTTATCGAGCGGCTTCGTGCCCGCATCAGCGCGTCAAGGGCGCTCGCTTCGTGCGCCGGTGACCTGAGCGTCGTCTGCCGCTACCACGGAGACGCCAACAATTCGAACGGCATCTGGCTATTTCGGGACAGCTGGAAGCCCTACCGGACGATCAAGACCGCGAAGGCCCCACCCACATCAGGCCGCACAAGCATCGAGTTGAGCAATTCAAACAAGGGCCCGAATGGCTGGTACATCGGCGTGCGGGTTCCGGAATCCGCCGACAACCCGCCGCACGACGAACAGACCAGGCGCCAGAATCTTGTCGAATCGGTGACCGGGAAATTTAACCTGGGCGACGGTTCGGACGAAGTGTGGCCCTGGTACGTCTACGCCGACCGCGACAGGCGTCACTGGAATTCGTCGATTTCGGACCTGCATAGCGAAAACGAAGCGGACGAGGATGGGGACATGACCCGCTACTTCGTCGACAAGATGGTCGAGCACGCCGCCAAGGCCATCCCCTTGATTGACGACGTCGACGGGTGACGGCCCGGTAACTCAACCTCCAGGAGAATGGAATGGACGCCTCCCACCTTGATGCCGAAGGGCAGAGGGAAAGAA
>VYEH01000407.1:0-2177 GCA_009843005.1 Pseudomonadota bacterium
GTATCGAGGTCGATGGCATTGAGGGTGCCCCAGGGCGGCTCGATTGCCGGGTAGCCGTCCGGATCCTGAAACCTGGATGCCTCGGCGAGAATATAGGGACTGACGATGGGTTCGTCGACCGCCCCCCCTCGGTCCGGCTCGGCTTCGACGGCCGGTTGTTCCCCGCCGCCCGCTTCGGCACGCCCGCTCGATCGGGTCTCAACTGCTGGCTGAGCAACGCTCCCAAGCCGGTTGTTCGCGGACGCCGCCGTCTCCCGCCCCGTCAACACGTATTCGCTCACCGCGTACAACGCATCCGCCCCGAGTCCGCGGAAGCCGGGCATGGTGCCGGAACCCAGTGCCACAAACTGCACCACCTCAAGCAGTGAGTGGAATTCTTCCAGTCCGGTCAGCGGCGGCAGGTCCGCCGTGCCGCCCCGTTCGGCGCCGTGACAGACCGCGCAGTCGCGGTCGTAGATTTCACGGCCGTCGAGTACCGCGTCGGACGGCGGACGTTCCGACAGGCGAATCAACCAGGGCACGTCGTTGGAGTTGAGGTACAACAGACCCGTGTCCGGGTCCCATGCGGCGCCGCCCCATTCCGCGCCGCCGTCCAGTCCCGGCTGCATGATCGTCCCGTTGGTGCCCAGGGGCGTGAACTGCCCGCCGCTGCGATACTGGCGGAACCGCTCCTGCACCGCCGCGTGCGCGTAGGGCGTACGCCGGCTCAACATCGCCTCGGTCAGGCGTTGCCGCGCGAACGGAGCGGGCAGCAGCGGTAGCGGCTGCGTTGGCGACAGCATCTCGCCCGGCATTTCCGCGGTGGGGACCGGCAACTCCTCGATGGGGAAGAGCGTCTCCCCGGTTTCGCGGTCGAACAGGAACAGGTGGCCGGACTTGGTCGGCTGGGCGACGGCATCGATACGGCGTCCGGCGCGCTGCACGGTCACCAGGGTCGGCGCCGTGGGCAGGTCCCGGTCCCAGGTGTCGTGACGCACCGTCTGGAAATGCCAGATCCTCTCGCCCGTGGCCGCATCCAGCGCCAGCAGCGAATTCGCAAACAGGTTGTCGCCGTGCCGGTCGCCGCCGTAGTAGTCGAAGGCGGCCGAGCCCGTCGGTGCAAAGACGATGCCGCGGGCGGCGTCCAGGGTCAGGCCGGCCCAGGCATTGGCGCCGCCGGCATGCCTGAAGGCCTCCGCGGGCCACGTCTCGTGACCGAACTCGCCTGGCCTGGGAATTGTGTGAAACGTCCAGCGCAGTTCGCCGGAGCGAACGTCGAAGGCGCGGATGTCACCGTAGGCCGATGGCAGGAACTCGCTGACCACGCTGCCCACGATCAACAGGTCGCCGAATACCACACCCGGCGTCGTCAACTGGACGGACAGCGCTTCAGGATCCCGGTCCAGGTGCTCGCGCAGGTCGATTCTGCCCTGCTCGCCGAACCCGGGGACCGGACGCCCGGTGCGCGCGTCCAGGGCGTAGAGGTGATGGCGAATGCCGACGAACAGGCGCGCGTCCTCGCCCGCCGTCCAGTGGGTGAGGCCGCGCACCCGGTAGCGCCCCAGCGCCCGGTGGCCTTCAAAGGGATCGAACTGCCAGATGATCTCTCCGTCGACCGCGTCAGCGGCAATCACCTTCAGTTTCGGCGAAACCACGTAGATCACGCCGTCGATGACCAGCGGTTGGGCGTACATTTCCCTTCCAGGGAACAGGTCGCCGGTGTCCAGGGTCCAGGCGATCTCGAGATCGGCGACGTTGCCGCGGTGGACCTGGTCCAGATGCGAGTAGTGACCGTTGTCGTAACCGCCGTGGTAGGCGGGCCAGTCCGTGTCGTTCTGAGCGCACACGGCGCAAGCGCCCGCCACGGCCAGGGCGGCGGCGGCCAGGCGGCGGCCGTATCCGGCTCTCAGGCGCCTTGCGCTTGTACGGCTTCGCATTTGCCTATCGCCGGAAAACTGCCTACTGTATTCATCGATTCCATCGGAGCGCGGTGGCGACTGTCCGTTCATCGTACCCGGTCGCTGCCGCGGGGAAAAACGATCGATGGCATTGTCGGGCAATCACGAAGTCGTTGTCGTCGGCTCCGGCGCGGGCGGCGGCATGGCCGCGCACCTTCTGACCCGGGCGGGCATCAAGGTGGCGCTGGTGGAGGCGGGCCGGGATTACGACCCGTATACCGAAACGCCCATGTTCAACAC
>VYEH01000407.1:2187-3066 GCA_009843005.1 Pseudomonadota bacterium
TCGTACGCCCGACAAGGACTTCGGCTTCTACGATGCCGGCGTCGGCGGCGGCTGGGAGATTTCCGGCGAGCCCTACAGTACCGGGGAGGATTCCGAGTTCCGCTGGTACCGCACCCGGGCGCTCGGCGGTCGAACCAACCACTGGGGCCGCAATTCGTTCCGCATGGGCCCGCTGGACTTCAAGCCGCGGTCCCGGGACGGGCTGGGAGTCGACTGGCCCATCGGCTACGAGGACCTGGAACCCTACTACGACCGGACCGAGGCACTGATCGGCGTCTACGGCAGCAATGACGGCCTGACGAATTCACCCGACTCCGGCCCCGGTATCCTGCACAAGCCGCCGAAACCGCGGATCGCCGAACTGATGATCAAGGCGGTCGCCGAGTCCATGGGCATGCCCTGTGTGGCGATGCGGCGCGCGGTCCTCACGCGCCCCATGGGCGAGCGCGCGGCCTGCTTCTACGCGACTGCATGCAACCGGGGCTGTTCCATCGGTGCGGCGTTTCAGTCCACCACCTCGCTGATCCCCTGGGCGAAGGCCACAGGCCATCTCGAGATACTCACCGATGCGATGGTGTACGAGGTGGAAACCGACGAACGGGGGCGCGCCTCGGGCGTCAATTACATCGACAGGACCAGCGGCGGGCACCACCATATTCCGGCGCGCGCCGTAGTGCTTGCCGCGAGCACGGGCGAGACCGCGCGCATCCTGCTCAATTCCGCCTCCGGCAGGCACCCCGACGGGCTGGCCAATGCCAGCGGCCAGGTGGGCAGGAACCTGATGGACACGGTGGGCGCCAGCATGGCCGCCCAGATTCCCTCGCTGGAAAACCGTCCCCGCTACAACGAGGACGGCGCCATGGGCGGGCATCTCTACAT
>VYEH01000048.1 GCA_009843005.1 Pseudomonadota bacterium
GCTGGGCAGGTTCGTCCCACGTCGGCAGATTGCGCTCGAAGGGACTCCCGGGATCGGCCAGCTTCTGGGGGCACGGCTGGTCCTCTTCATGGTTGGTGTTGGAAACGAATACCGACGAGAGCCTGTCGAACGAGATCACCCCGTCCGGCCGGGGGTAGTCGATCCGCGGCGCCTTGTCCGCCTCCAGGATGCATTCATGGTCCGGCTTGCGATTGTGCAGCGTGAAGGGCGCGCGCCCCAGCAGCACGTTGTGCTCAAGGAACGCGAGTGCAGCGCCCAGAGTCGTCCCGAACCGGTGCAGGCCGGGGCTGAAGTTGCGGGCGCGATGAAGTTCCTCCCAAACCCAGGAGTCTTCGACCCGCTGCTGAAACGCCGCCGGATCGCGGGACGGGGATGGCTCGTCGCCCTGAAGCGCATCGAACACGGTTTCCGCCGCCAGCATGCCGGTCTTCATGGCAGTGTGGGTGCCCTTGATCTTTGCGCCGTTGAGAAAGCCCGCCTCGCAACCCACCAGCAACCCGCCCGGGAACGTGAGCCGCGGCAGCGACTGCAGCCCGCCCTTGTTCACCGCCCGCGCACCATAGGAAACGCGTTCGCCGCCTTCAAGCACCGGACGAATACGCGGATGATGTTTCCAGCGCTGAAACTCGGCGAATGGCTCCAGGTGCGGGTTCTCGTAGTTGAGCGCGATGACAAAGCCGAGATAGACCTGATGGTTCTCGGCGTGATAGAGGAAGCCTCCGCCTTCGGTGCGGTTGTCCAGCGGCCAGCCGAAAGTATGCACCACGGTTCCGGGGCGATGCTTCGCCGGATCGACGTTCCAGACCTCCTTGAGGCCGATACCGTAGTGCTGGGGATCGGCCCCATCCCTGAGCCCGAAGCGGCTCTCCAGAGACTTGCCGAGGCTGCCACGGCACCCTTCGGCAAAAATCACGTAGGGCGCCCTGAGTTCGTAGCCTGCCTGGTAGCCGGGCTTTTCCGAGCCGTCCGCCGCCACTCCCATGTCGCCGGTCGCCACGCCGGCCACCGCACCGTGCTCGTCGTACAGCACTTCGACCGCGGCGAAACCGGTGAACAGGTGGCAACCCATGTTCTCGGCCTGTTCCCCCATCCACTGGCAAAATCGCCCGAGGCTGGCGATGTAATTGCCCCGGTTGTGCATCACCCGTGGGATCAGCGATCTCAGCACCGGTACGCCCCAGTGGGCGCTCGGCAGCCAATAGAATGCATCGCGCGCAACGGACGTCCGCAACGGCGCGCCCTGCTCGCGCCAGTCCGGGAACAATTCGTCCAGTGCCCGCGTCTCGACGACGGCGCCGGAGACGATGTGGCCGCCTACTTCCGCCGCCTTCTCCACGACGCAAATGTCGAGCTCCCTGCCCTGGGCGGCCGCGAGTTGGCCCAAACGGCACGCAGCCGCCAGCCCCGCCGGACCGGCGCCCACGATGACCACGTCGAAATCAAGAGAGTCTCGTTGCATGAGGCGATTTCGCTATGAACCCGGCCGATACACCAGCGGAGAATATCAAATGCCCTTGAGCATATGTGCGAAACGTCAATACGTGATGGGCCGCGACCCCAAATCGGCGGGACGGCGCCTCAAATGGATATACTCCGGGTCGAGGCAACCCGAAGGAAGCGCTGTGACCCAGCCAACCACCGACCCACGGGTACGGATAGCCAACGGTCCCATGACCAGGATGCAGATCGTCGCAGTCGCGCTCTGCGTGATCATCAACATGCTCGATGGCTTCGACGCACTCGCCATCGCCTTTACGGCGGCCACGATCGCCAACGAATTCGATCTCCAGCCCGGAGCGCTTGGGGCCGTATTCAGCGCGGGCGCGGTGGGCATGGCCATCGGCGCGTTCACCCTCGCACCGCTTGGCGACTACATCGGCCGTCGCAAGATGATCCTGGGCGGGTTGACACTTATCGGCCTTGGCATGGCCTGGACCGCGGCCGTCAGCACACTCACACCACTGATCATTCTGCGGTTCATCACCGGGCTGGGCATCGGTGCCATGCTCGCAAGCCTGAATACCCTGGTCGCCGAGTACTCGTCGAACAAGCGAAAGAACCTGTGTATCTCCCTGCTGCACATGGGCTACGCACTCGGCGGCGGCGTCGGCGGGACCGTCGCTGCGCTCCTGATCGGACAGTACGGCTGGCAGTCCGTTTACCTGTTCGGCGCCGCGATGTCCGTCGTCATGCTTCCCCTGGTCTACCTTGCGACGCCGGAATCCGTCGAGTTCCTGATTGCACGGCGACCAACCAACGCGCTCGGCCGGGTGAACGATGTGCTGATCCGTCTGAGGCTCCAGACGCTGGAAGCACTCCCGGCAGCCCGCGAAGTGACCAAGATTGGTGTACAACGCATGCTGACGCCTGCTCTACTCACAACCAATCTCCTGGTGTGGTTTTCCTTCGGCATGCTCATGCTGCAAACCTACTTCCAGCTCAACTGGCTCCCGACGATCGTCACGGGCTTCGGCTACACCGTGGAACAGGGGATCTTCGCCGGCGTACTCAGCAGCATCGGCGCCATCTGCGGGATGTTCGCGATGGGCGTCGTGTCGGTTCCGCTGGGGATACGCCGCAGCATCGGAGGATTCTCGTTCCTCACCGCTGTCTTCATGGTTGCAGTCTCTCTGTCCGAGGCGAGTCTCATGCTGTTTTACACACTGGTCTTCGTGATGACAGTTTTCTCCGCCGGAACGATGGCCGGCATGTACGCGCTGGCCGCACGCGTCTACCCGGTGGAGGTGCGCAGCAGCGGTGTCGGCTGGGGGATCGGAGTTGGTCGAATCGGCGCGATCATTGCGCCGCTGCTCGCCGGTTACCTGCTGGAACAGGGGTTGGGCGGCGATACCCTCTTCGTGCTGTTCGCGATCCCGGTATTATTCCCGATACTCGCGGTCACGTTCATACGTTCGCCGTACGCGCGATAACGATACCCCTGTCCTATTGATCGGCGTACGGATCGATGCATTCGAACGGCATCACGCGCTCGCCCGGGGTCACGATCCAGGAGCGGCTCCGCTCGATCGTCTCGGTCA
>VYEH01000321.1 GCA_009843005.1 Pseudomonadota bacterium
CAATGCGAGTATCGGGGAACGCCTCACCCGCCTGGATGACCGCACAGTCAGCCTCCTGGAACGAACTGCGGTGCTGGAATACCAAACAGCCAACCTGCAGGAACAAGTGGACAACCTGCGGGAAATCGCCTCCATGCCGGTGGAACAGGCCGCCGACCTGCGGGAACAAGCCGCCGACTTGCGGGAACAAGTCGCCGACCTGCGGGAACAAGTCGCAGGATTGGAGGACCCAACCGCCGGACTGGAGAACCGAACCGCCGGTTTGGAGGACCGGCTGGCGCATATCCAGGCGACATTGGGCGAGCGGTACTAGTACGGCGTCACCTCGGCGCAAAGGGGGCGAACAGCTTCGACAGCGCGGCATAGACCTTCGGCGTACCGGCGACGACATCGCCGCTCTCCAGGAACCGGTCCGTACCCCGGTAGTCACTGATCCGTCCGCCAGCCTCGCGGATGATCAGCGCGCCCGCCGCGATGTCCCAGGGCTTGAGTCCCAGCTCCCAGAATCCGTCGACACGACCTGCGGCAAGGTAACAGAGATCAAGTGCCGCCGAGCCGGCGCGGCGCACGCCCGCGTTGTTGTTGATGACCGCCTTCAGCATTTCGACGTAGTTGTCCAGGTATTCCTTGTTGGCCCGATACGGAAGGCCGGTCGCCACCAGGGCCTGGTGCAGGCGGGCCTGCTTGCTGACCCGGATCCGGCGGTTGTCCAACTGAGCGCCCTGGCCTCGACTCGCACTGAATACCTCCTGTCGATGGGGGTCATATACGACGCCATGCTCGAGTTGCCCCGCCCGGCTCACGGCGATGGAAACTGCAAATACCGGAAATCCATGCAGGTAGTTGGTAGTGCCGTCCAGCGGGTCGATGATCCACTGGTACTCGTGATCGCCCCGTGCCCCGCTCTCTTCGGCCAGGATCGAATGCTCGGGATGGTACTCGTGGATGACGTTGATGATGGCCTCTTCCGCCAGCCGGTCCACTTCGCTGACGAACTGGTTGCGCCCCTTGTCCACGACCTCCAGGGACTCGAGCCGATTGACATGACGCATCATGATGGCGCCGGCTTCGCGGGCGGCGCGAACGGCGATGTTTACCATTGCATGCATAGGGATCTGGGTGGCGGGACCGAAACTCAGGCGGCGCAAGCGTAGAATACTCGCTTGTTTGCGGCAACTCCGAACTGAAGACCATCAAGGCCCACTTACGCCAATGCAGATTCCGGTGCGCATCGTCCTCGTCGAGACCTCCCACCCCGGCAATATCGGCGCCAGTGCGCGCGCCATGAAGACCATGGGCCTGGATGAACTGGTATTGGTCGCGCCGCAGGAATTTCCCAGCGCCGAAGCGACAGCGAGGGCCTCCGGAGCGGACGACGTGCTGGCTCGCGCCCGCATCGTGGATTCGCTGGGCGACGCCATCGCCGACTGCGGATTCGTGGCCGGCGCGAGCGCCAGGCCGCGCCGGCTGTCCTGGCCGGTAGCCGGCCCCCGCCGCAGCGCCGCAGCGCTCCTGGATCATGCGCCGCATACGCCCGTTGCCATGGTCTTCGGGCCCGAACATTCCGGGCTGACCAACGAGGACCTGGGCCTTTGCAATCAGGTGGTGCATATTCCGGCGAATCCCGCCTACAGTTCCCTGAACGTTGCCATGGCTGTTCAGGTGCTCTGCTACGAACTCCGGGTGGCGGGACTCGATCGCCGGGAAGCAGGCGGCGATGCCCCGGGCGAGCGAGGGAAGGCCAGTACCGGGGCAGTGCCCGGGCTGGAAGAGCGTGAAGCGCCCCCGGCGACAGCCGCGGAACTGGAGGGGTTCTACCGGCACCTGGAGTCGGCCCTGAGCAATGCAGGGTTCCTGAATCCGGAAAGGCCCAAGCAACTGAAATTGCGCCTGCGCCGGATGTTCCAGCGCAGCGGCCTGGACCGCAACGAGATCAACATCCTGCGCGGCGCACTTTCGGCGCTTCAAGACAGCCGGAAGGAGGGTTGAATGCAACCCGGCGAAATCTACCTGGATTACGCAGCCACCACGCCGGTGGATCAGCGGGTCATCGAGGCGATGACCGAGTGCCTGGGCCCGGAGGGCGACTCTGCCAATCCGTCCTCATCCCATCCGCCCGGTCAACGCGCCAGGGCCCGCGTGGAGAAGGCGCGCGCGCAGATTGCCCGGCGCGTCGGCGCCGCACCGGAAACGCTTCGTTTCACATCCGGGGCAACCGAGTCGGACAACCTGGCGCTGCTGGGCGCCATGGCGGCTAATCGACACCGCGGACGCCACCTGATCACCTCCCGCCTGGAACACAAGGCTGTGCTGGACACGGCCGACGCCCTGGAATCCCGGGGCTGCCACATCAGCTTCGTGGATCACGACGCCGATGGCGTCATCAGTCCGGATGCGGTCGAGGCGTGTATCCGCGACGACACGGTGCTGGTCTCCATCATGCACGTCAACAACGAAACCGGAGTGGTTCAGGACATCGCCGCCATCGGCGAGCGTTGCCGTCAACGGGGCGTTCTGTTCCATGCGGACGCAGCCCAGAGTACGGGCAAAGTGCCCCTGCTACTCGATGACTGGCCCGTGGACCTGGCTTCCCTTACGGCTCACAAAACCTACGGACCCATGGGAATCGGGGCCATCTACATCCGCAAGGGCGTCAACCTGCAACCGTTGATTCACGGCGGCGAGCAGGAGGGTGGTTTGCGGCCGGGCACGCTCGCCACGCACCAGATCGTCGGCTTCGGCGAGGAACTGGAGCTGGCGTACCCCGGCCGGGAAGGCGCGCAACTGGCCGAGCGCCGCGACCGGCTCTGGACCGGGTTGCGCGCCATCGAGGGCATTCGATTGAACGGTCATCCCAAGCAGCGGTCTCCCCATGTACTCAATGTCACGTTTCCCGGCGTTCAGGCTGAGAGTCTCCAGCTCGCCGTCAGCGAAGTGGCCGTATCCACGGGATCGGCCTGCAATTCGGACATTCCGGAACCATCCCACGTATTAAGCGCGATGGGGCTCAGCGATGCTCTTGCTGCCGCCACGCTGCGCTTCAGTGTGGGCCG
>VYEH01000002.1:0-2618 GCA_009843005.1 Pseudomonadota bacterium
GTTTACTGCCCAGGAATTATGGGCCCTCCAGGTAGGCGTCGCCACCGAGCGCACGTTCCTCCGCAACGGCCTTGACCGCAGCCCGGACCTCGACGAGCTGGGTTTCGAGATTGTCCGCGACAGCGACGATGGCAGCGGCGACGGCGGCGGCATTGTCGTTCGGATGACGTCGCCCGACCCGTTAATGACTTCCCTGACGCTGCTGGTGGAAGCAACCTGGCTAAGGCGCCCCGACTTGCCACCCGGTCGGCTCATCCGGATTTATTCCTTCGGGCCGGAAGATCAGCCGGCGAGCGGAGCGGATCCCCGGCCGGTGGGTGCAGGAACGCTCGGCACTTATGGTCCCGTGCAAGACGGCGAAACGCTTTGGAGCCTGGCCGAGCGTCTCCGCGCACCGGCGGTGCATCCCAACCAGGCCCTGGTTGCGATTTTCGAGGCCAATCCGAGAGGCTTCGGCGGAAACATGAACGGGATCTATCGGGGCGCGACGCTGCGCATTCCCGACGCCGTGCAGGCGCGGCGGCTCACGGTGGAGGAGGCGACGGCGGAAGCGATCCGCCAACTGGAAGAGTGGCTCGCGGAACTGGAGGCCCGGGGACAGGAACCACTTTCTTCAGGGCAGGGAGCAGGTGCTGAATCGGTCCCCGGCCCCGATCAGTTACAGGCCGAACTGGAAGGTGCACGCCAGTTGCTGGAGACACGCACTGAAGAGTTGCAGACGCTGCGGACGGAACTCGAGGAGGCCCACGCGGTGGCCCAGGCGGCCGAGACGGCCGCTGCCGAGGCCCGCGCCGCCATACCTCCGGCGCCGCCTCCCGGATTGCGTGGCCTCTGGACTGAATTGAATCGGGCCGCCAGCCGTGCAGTTACCGCTGTCGTCGTAATCGGTCTTGGGATCCTGCTACTGTTTGTAATGCTTTTCGGGTTTATTCTGGGCCGGCGCAGTGGCATGGCCCGGCAGCGCGGGGATACTCTGCAACCATTGACTGCCGAACCCGCAGACGGCGGATCACTGCCCACCGGGGACGTCAGCGGCGCGGCCGAGTCCCGGACGACGATGGATCTCGAATCGCAACTCGATCTGGCGCGCGCCCAGGTGGACATGGGCGATGCCGACGGCGCGCGACGAACCCTGCGGGCCGTCGTCAAGGCGGGCAGCCAGGCCCAGCGGCAGCAGGCGGAGTCGCTGCTTCAGGAAATCGAGTCGTCCGCGAAGAAGGAGAAATCCGGCGGCGCAGACGACTCAGGCTGAAATCGGAAGGCGCGGATTCCGCCGATCGATTCCATGACGCCGGTTACGCAGCGGATCGCAGTGGGTCTTGAATACGACGGAACCGATTTCGTCGGCTGGCAGGTACAACGAGCCGGCCGCAGCGTTCAGGGCGCGCTGGAAGCGGCCGTATCCGCAGTTGCCGACGAACGGGTCAGTGTAACCGGAGCCGGCCGCACGGATGCGGGCGTCCACGCCCGCGGCCAGGTCGCTCACTTTGACTCACATGCCCGGCGGACGCCCCGGCAATGGTTGCTGGGGATCAATTCCAATCTTCCTGAGGACGTGGCCGTCCACTGGGTCCGGCAGCTGGACGCGGACTTTCATGCCCGCCGTTCGGCAACGGCGCGGCGCTACCGGTACCGGATCCTCGAGCGTAAGACCCGTTCGGCGCTGCTGCGGCGCCTGAGTTGGTGGCGCCGCGGCAAGCTGGATTGCGCGGCGATGACTGCGGCGGCCATTTCGCTTCTGGGCGAACGGGACTTCTCCTCCTTTCGCGCCGCCAGCTGCCAGTCCAACACGCCCATGCGAAGGCTCACAATGGTTGCCCTGTACCGGTCCGATGGCCTGTTGCACGTGGAATTCGAGGCGAATGCATTTCTCCAGCACATGGTGCGTAACCTGGTGGGTGTGCTGGTCGAGGTCGGGCGGGGGGCCGCGCCTCCCGCCTGGGCGGCGGAGGTGCTGGCGGCATGTGACCGCACCAGGGGCGGCGTTACCGCGCCCCCACAGGGGCTTACACTGATGGGCGTCCGTTATCCGGCCCGATTCGACTTGCCGCTGCTGCCTGATCGATACCGCGGCTAGAGCAACTCGTTTATCTGCTCCAGCTGACGCTGAAGCACGGTGGCGCGGGCGTAAACCTGTGTCGGGAAAATCAGGTCCGGCCGCTCAAGATCCGGAAAGACATCCTCGGCGTCCAGTGCGTTGGTGACCTGCGCCAGCCCGGCGACCAGTATCCGGGCAATGTCGTAGACGTGGCCCGGCTCAACGTCGTCGGGAATGTTGCGGCGGGAGCTCAACGTCAGCACGGATGCGCCCGCGTTTTCGGCGACCTGGGACAACAGGTCGGTCGCGTTCAGCAGCAGCGCATAGACATCGGAAGGACGCTTGTACCCATCGAATGAATCGGCTTCCGGCACGAACTCCTCGACCCCGTAGTGAGCCAGGATGGCGGCGCTGTAGAGGACCGCCAACGTCACCTGGTCAAATACGTCGCTGGGCAGAATCGGCTCGTCGATCAGCAGGTTGAGCTGCCGGTTGGCATCGAGAATCGTCACGAACACGCCGGTTGTGGAAGCGGTCGTCCGTTCCTGGATCTGAACCTCGCTGGAGATGCCCATAACGG
>VYEH01000002.1:2628-3022 GCA_009843005.1 Pseudomonadota bacterium
TTTGTTCCAGGGCGCCGGTCAGGACGGCGAAGGTGTCGGCTGCCTGCAGTTCCCCGTCGGGCACCGGAGGCGCCGCGGTACGCGGCGTGTCGGCGTACTGCCTCGCCAACTGGTTGACCTTTCGGAACAGGGTCTGGGCCTGGTAATAGACTTCAAGTTGCGACACGTCTCCCACCGGCAGCCGCGGGCTGTCGTCAAAGGGTCGTCCCATGACCTCGCGGATGTAGTCGATTTCCTCCGCAACCTGCGAGGCCAGGTTATAGACATCGGTATTGGTCTCGTTCTGGGCTACCGCGGTCGAACTCGCGCATATCAACAATGCCGCGGCTGCGCTGAGACGGAATGCATGGTTGGATGGCTGGGCTTCCAGCTCGATCTCCTATCCATCAATCGT
>VYEH01000137.1:0-10356 GCA_009843005.1 Pseudomonadota bacterium
CCGATGGACCTGAACGGGAAACGCTGTCGGTGATCGCGGACGAGGCCGAACGGTGGGGCATCCCGTCCATCACCCACGCGGTCACGGTTGTGGATACGGTGGCGGCGGTCGAGGCCGGCACGCACGTGCTGGTCCATACGCCACACATCGGTCAGCTCGACGAGGACACGGCCCAGATGATCGCCGACAGCGGCATCCCCATGATGTCCACGCTGGGGATATTCGTGCCCACCTTTGCCGCTGACAATGCCATCATTCGCGATCGAACCGGGATGGACAACGTGCCCCGTTTCCGGGATCTCGAGCCCTTCCCCATGGATACGATCTCAAGCGCCGGCCAGGGCCCCGTCAATGCGCGCATGCTGTGGGATGCCGGCATCGTCTACGGCTTCGGCACCGATACCCGTTTCCTGCCGAGGGATTCCCTGTTTCACGAACTGAGACCGCTGCACCTGGTATTCTCGGCCGAAGACATCGTGACCATCATGAGCCGCAACGCCGCCATCGCCATCGGCCGGCTGGACGAGCTCGGCACAGTCGAAGCCGGGAAACTGGCCGACCTCGTCCTACTGGACGGAGATCCCCTGGACGACCCCTACAACCTGCTCAACGTCAGCATGGTGATCAAGGGCGGAGAAATCGTCGTGGATAACCGTTAGGATTGGCGACCCGATAATCACCGATCGGATTCGGGAGAAAACGACCCCATGAGACATTTCAAGACCACCGGCGGCGCGCTGTACTGCCTGATGGGAACCCTGCTCCTTGCAGGGACGGCGACAGGCCAGATCGAGGATCCCGAACGCAAGCAGGCCATGATCGAACTCGGATTGGCCCACGAAACGGCCTGGGATCTCTACCAGGCCGTCGTGGCAGAGGCCGATGGCGGACAGCCCCTCGAGTGGGACAACATACCGGACTGGTCGGGCGTGTACTCCCGCGGCGGAAGAATCTTCAACTTCGACCCCGACCAGGGACAGGAGCGGATGCCCACGGCCCGGCTCACGCCAGAATATCAGGCAGCGCTCGAGCGCCGGCTCGACCTGAGAGATCAGGGCGTGGAATACGACAACCTGAGCACTTGCGCACCGCCCGGACATCCACGCTGGCTGACCGAACCGTTTCTGCGTGAATTCGCCATCGCCCCCCATCAGACCTGGCTGATCAACGAGATGGTCAATGACATCCGCCGGGTGTATACCGACGGACGCGGCCACACGCCCGAAGAGGAAGCCTATCCCCTCTATAACGGCGATTCCATCGGCGTCTGGGACGGCGACAGGTTGATCGTGCACACCAGCCAACTGATGGCCGGCGTCTATCAGCGAACGCAACCGGATTACACCGATCAGGTCGAGACCGTGGAAATCTGGCAGAAGGTCGACGACCGGAACCTGAAGGTGGATGTATGGGTGTACGACCCGCCGGCGCTCGAAGAACCGTGGTATTCGCGCCAGACCTATACCCGGCTGACGGACCCGGACAGCAGTCTGCGGCTACGCTACTGGCATTGCACGGAGAATCCCAACAATACCGTGATCGAGACGGAGGAAGGCGCCAGTCAGTTCGCCGACTTCACGTTCGACTGAGTGGCCCGATTCCGGCGGGAACTAGGTCAGGCGGAAGTACAGGTAGATCGGGAATATCAACGCCAGAATCGTCGTTCCCGCGACGCTCCAATGGCGTACCCACCGGGGCGGCTGCCGGTCCGGGGGAATTTCACCGTAGAACATGATGCGGTGATTCATGAAGGCAACCACCGGCCCCGTCAGGAATCCCAGGGCTGTAATGAAGTCGATGAACGCCCCGAAGCTTCTCGGCAGGGCGTACAGGACAACGCCCGAGGTGACGATCTGAAACCACAGGAACCCCCGATAGAGGCGCTCCTCCGACGGGACACCCGCGCCCCCGGCCAGCTTCTTCACGACGTTGGCATACACCCGGGGGAATCCATCGACCACGGCCAGCACGGTCGACAGCATGACCGTGATCGCCGCCGCGCTCACCACCAGTTCCGTCCACTGACCGATCACTTCGGTGAATATCCCGACAAACTGGGCGGCGAAGCCGGCCGACGAACCGGCCAACTCCACCTCCCGCCCAAGAAGTACGACCGTGCCCATGATCAGGAAGCAGAACGCCAGTATCAGGCTGGTGATGTAGCCGACGTGAAAATCGAACAGGGCCACGCGAGTTGACGCCGCCTGGCCCGACGTCCTGGCGCGTGCGATCACCCAGGCGGAGAGAAAGATCGACCCGCCCAGGCCGATGGGCATCCAGCCGGCCACCGATACGGAAAAGAACAGGTTCGCCTCGGTGAGTTCGAAGGGCGCCGCAAGCGTTTGGCCCGGAACGATGCCGGCGATGGCGGCCAGCGTCGCCAGCACGGTCAGTATCGCGAACAGTGCGACAAAGACGCGCGTGATGTTTTCCAATACCCTGTAGCGGCCGAGCAGCAGCACGATGCTCGCGGCGAACACGGTCGCCACGGTGGCGATGATCGCGTCCACGTGCGCGCCCAGCAGGTTCATGCCCAGACCCACGGTCACCAGGGTGACCGCGGGTACAACGCCCACGCCCTCGATGAAGGTCGCCAGGAGAATGAGCGCCAGCAACCATCGTCCCTGCCGCTCGTAGCCGTTGAGCACGGTCCTGCCGGTCAGCGCCGCGTACTCGGCCCCGAACCGGAAGGCGGGATACTTGATGGCGCACGCCAGGAGGATCAGGGCCAGGAGCGTCAGACCGAATTGGGCGCCGGCGCGCGTGGACTGGACCAGGTGCGATACGCCGACCGCTGTGGCCGCAAACAACAGCCCGGGTCCAAGTCGCCCCAACCACAGGGCGACGAGACGAGTTGTTCCCGAAGCATTCATGGCGACGCGGTTGGCGCGGCCTGGCATCCCGTCACTGGCGCCCTATCCAACTGCTAATGGGAGCCCGCGGCCATCGCGTCCCCGCTCGAGGCAATCACCTGCTCCAGCAGGAACGCGAAGCGCTCGGCAGAGGTCCCGAATTCCATGGGAGGCAGCACGACGACCAGTTCCTGGGCAACGGCGGTGACGCAAACCGCCAACCAACCGCAACCGAACATTGCAAGACCTGTCCTGGATTTCATGCGCGGCTCCGAAGGGTACGCACCGTACCGTATTTCCCGATCTGCTATTATAAATGAGCGAATTCAGAGATCGCTCAATGCCGCATGTGGCGGAAAAACGGTCCACGGATTTGGAGCATTCCATGAGAAAGTTCGTAGCCATCGGCCTTGGCGCCATCGCTCTTGTGATCGGTTCCGCAGGTTGGGGTCACCACTCCGCTTTCATGTTCGATTTCGAGAAAGAAGTCACGCTGGAAGGCGTCGTCAAGGAGTTCCAATACACCAATCCCCATTCCTGGCTGTTAGTGGATGTGACCAACGAAGATGGCGCCGTGACCACATGGGGCTTTGAAGCCGAGGGTCCCAGCACGCTGATGCGGGCCGGCATTCGAAGGAGCGACCTGTCTCCGGGCACCATGCTGAGCATAACCGGGAATCCCATGAAGGACGGCCGCCCTGCGGCCTCCTGGATCATCGCAACGCGTGCGGATGGCGTGGAATTCAATCCCCGCGCCGGATTCGCCATTCAGTAACCCAATCCGGCAACGCCGGATTCGATTTGACCGGGGTTCACCATGAGCAGCGAAACACCAGTACTCGACGACCCTTACGAAGTCGTATCGGTGCGGCGCTCCGAGACGCCTCCCGGAGCGGAGGGCTCGGACTGGCACCGTTACGAAATCGTCCAGGGCAAGAACAAGATCAAGGGCTACCGGCAAGGCACCCGTGAGGATGTAACCGAAGCGGTGACCGAAATAGCGGCTCGACTCAACGAGCGCCGTTCGGGCAAGCGTGGTCGGGTCAAGTTGACGGCGCCCCAAAAGAAGAAAAATTAGGGCCTGTCAACACGATCTCGGATAGCGTTTACAAGCCCTGGCACGGCACTAGCCGGTAACGGGTTGCAGGACTATGAAAAGCAAGCCCATCAGCAAGCAGGACATGCTCGCGCGCACGGCCCGCTTCAAGCAGTTGTTGCCGAGCACGGAAGCGTTCGTCGACACTCGCCTGCCCGAATACCGGCGGGAAATCTTCAACGTGATCGGCGAGGGGGTGACGGAAGACGCCGACCTGGGCGTGGCCATCTCGGCCGTGGAAGGGTTCAACGTCACCTATATCGGCGCGGGGCCGGGCAAGGGGGCGGCACTCCATTCCCACGATACGGTTGAAGTATTCTTCGCGATGACCGGTCGCTGGGCACTCTACTGGGGGGATGACGGCGAGCAGGAAATCGAGATGGATACCCTGGACATGATCTCCGTGCCCGCGGGCGTCATGCGCGGCTTCCGGAACATCGGCGAATCCCATGCCTACATGATGGCCATCCATGGCGCCACGGATGCCGGCCGGGTAACGTGGTCGCCGAAAATCCTGAAGCGGGCGGTGGAGACAGGTCTGGTGCTCGACGCCGAGGGTTACCTGATCAGGCAGGACGCGGAGTCCGAGGCGGGAATCCCGCCACGCACCGATAAGGATTAGGGCCTGTTTACACTAACCGCGCGGCCGGAACCGCCCGACAGGGCTGCCTGCCGTTGATCCAGTATCAGTTGTTCCTCCAGGTTGGGCGCAGCCTCTTCCGGAAGCTCCCAGGGCAATACTTCGTCGGCCGGTTGCTCTTCCTCTTCGGGATGCTCGAACTCGGGCCGGTCCGGGGCGATTTCGGGAACGACGGGAACCTCCGGGAGCTGACGGCCGCGGTCAGGCGCCGGAATATAGTCCGTGATCCTGAAGTACTGTGTGGGATCCCTCAATATGTACCTGCTGGTGACGTCATCCATCAGCAACAGCAGGCCGATGGTGATGGCCACTGCGCCGAAAGCCGCAAGTAACAGGCGAGGAATCATCTTTTCATTCTAGTGCTGCTCGACCGCATCTGCACGGTGCCTGCAAGCCTGCCAGCGGCGAAATCCGATGCAATCCTTGCGTCAACCGGCATCGATCGCCCCCTTGGGACGCAACACGGGAAAGTTGACCACCATATCCGGTGATACCCGATCCAGATCGAGGTCGGGATTGTACTGGCGAACCAGCCAGACCGGCACCCGAAAGTCCTGCAGGGCGAGTTCCCAAAGGGACTCACCCGGCTGGACTAGATGATGGCGGACACCGGTGACGTCGTAGGCCTGGAAAAACGCCTCCTGTGCATCCCGTTGATAGGCAACGCGCCTGACCTCGAACTCGTCAGGAGACACCACGGAGAAATCCAGACTCAATCGTCGGCCGATCACCACCGGCTCACGGAAGGGCATGCCATTGATGTCCCGAAGCCGCTGGGTACGAATCTCCAGCCAATCCGCGTAATGACCCAGAGTCTCCTGCGCCTGGACCTCGATGGTCCCGTCAGCACGCACGAGGTAGTCGCTGGGATCCGCCGCCAGTTCCGCCTGATCGCTGGCCAACACGTTGACTGGATCGTCCGCCGACTCCGGGTCAACCATGGCAGGGGCTCTCGCAACAGCGACGGCTTGCGGCACTGATTCCGAGCCGGCAGCCGTTTCCGGTTCTACTGGCGCTTCGGCAAGCACCACGCGCTCCTGCTGCGCTTCGGGCTCCCCGGAAGGCGGTTGCCCTGTTGTTGCGGAGGGAGAGGCGCCCACCTCTGGCGGCGTGGCTGATGTCGATGCCGCTGGTATCGGCTCGTCATCCGTGGCCAATCCTTCTTCCACAACAGCCGCCACGCCACCGACAATCAGCTCCTGGCCGATGTAGATCCGGTCGGCATCCGCAATCGCATTCCTGGCCAGCAGATCCTGCGCGCCGACACCGAACATCCGTGCGATGCGATCGATGCTGTCGCCGGCGCGGACGATGTAGGTATCGCCGTCTCCGGACGGCAAACCGTCTCGCTGGGCGAGCGTGATCGGCCGTGCCCCGTTACTCCCGGGAAGCCTGAGCACCTGGCCTTCGCGGATGAAGTTCCGGCTCCGGAGATTGTTGAGTGCAACCAGCGCATTCTGACTGACCCGGTAGCGCGTCGCGATCCCGGAAATGGTCTCGCCGCGCTGGACACGATGCAGCACGTCCGGACGCTGCGCCGTATAGCGCAATGTAGCCGGAATCCCGGCCATTCGCTCGGCCGCATTGGAAACGACTTGCGCCGGAACACGTAATCTGAATCCGCTTGGCACGAATTTGTCTTCGCTCCAGACCGCCGAAGTCAGCGCTGGATTCCAGTTGCGCAGCAAGTCGTGACTGACATCGAAGGCATCCGCCAGCGTGGACACGGTGACGAAGTCGGGCACGTTCATCACCAGGGTATCGGCCTCCGGATCGGGGTCCAGCGGACCGAAATACTCCTCCGCGTTGGCATCGACATCCACGGCCGCAAGAAACGCCACGTAGAAATTTCGCGAAGCAAATCCGAACAAACGACCGTCATATTCGCGCAGAATGACTTCGATGCGGTCGGTTCCCGTACTGCGCACGGCGTTGCGCATGCCGGCCTGGCCGTGGTTGTAGGCGGTAATGGCCAGCGCCCAGTTCTGCAACACCTCGTAGTTGTCGCGCAGCAGCCTTGCCGCGGCCACCGTGGAGAAAAACGGATCCCGGCGGTCGTCGACGATGTGATCGATGCGCATGTAGCGCAATCCGGTGGAGCGGGTGAACTGCCACATCCCCGCGGCGCCCGCCCTGGAGTAGGCCGTGGGGTTGAAGGAAGATTCCACGTGGGGCAGCGCGACCAACTCGATGGGTACGCCTTCCTCACGAAGCACCTCGTGGATGTAGGGCTTCCAGCGGCCGGCACGAACAAGGCCTGCCCGGAACCGGTCGGACTGACCGCGCTGCCAGCGCAGGCGATCGGCAGCGGATGCGAGCGTCCGATTGCTGACATCCTCGGGCCACAGGGAGAGTATCCGCCGTTCCTCCGCCGTCAGGTTGTCGCGTTTCCCTCCGGCCAGCGTTCCGAGCGTCCCGCGAATGGACTCGAAGGCGGCATTGACCTCGTTTTGCCGGCTTCGCTGGCTGGCATCCTCGTCGAACCGCATCGTCCGGTACACGACATCCAGGTAACGGTCGTCGTGAATGAAACCGCCGTCGGTGTCGACCTCGGTATAGACACGCGTCCAGAAACGGATGTCGGGCTCTATCTCCGGAGGGCGCGGCAATTCCTGTGCGACAAGACCGCATGCCAGACAGGCCAGGGCGCAGCCCGCCAGCAGTCCCATAAATCGAGTGGCGTGAGGTGTACCGGGGGAGACAGTTCGAACGGATTTCATCTCGTACGCAACTCCAGGGGGTGTCGGTGATTACAACAAAGTTTCCGGCTCGTATCCATAGCAAGAGGCGCCCTTGCGGCGAAACTCAGCCTCTGTTTCGCAACCATGGCGCCACGCGCAGGAAGGCGAGTGCGGTGATCGGCATGATGACTGCGTAGAGCAGCGACGTGATGGCCAGGGTCGGGTCCTCAAGCAACGTGAGCGTCACGAGCAGGGCCAGCGATATATTCTGTACCCCGACTTCATAGACCAGCGTGACCTGTTGCGAACCGGGCAACCCCGCAATGCGCGCAAGCCCGTATCCCATCCCCATGGACAGCAGATTCAGCGCAGCCACCAGCAGGCCCGCCTGGACAAAATTGTCGAGAACCTCTCGCCAACTGGAGATGGCGGCGGCGGCGATCAGCACGATGAGCACGTAGACCGTGACCTTGCGAAGCCCTTCCACCAGCCGCAGCGCAAAGTCGGGGCGATACGCCCTGACCAGCATCCCGCAGGCGATGGGGATCACGGTGATCATCGCCAGTTGCCGGATCATCTCGCCTGCCGGTACGTCCGGCGCGGCGCCCTGGCTCATGAAGAAGCTCAACGCCAGGTAGGCAAACAGGGGAATCGTGAATATGGTGATCGCGCTCTCGATGATGGTCAACGTCACCGACAACGCCACATCGGCGCGAGCGGCGAAGGTATATGCATTGGAGGTCACCCCTCCAGGGCACGCCGCCAACAGGATCGCACCCGCCGCCACCGCGGGATTGGGCGCCAGCATCAGGGCGAGCACGAAGGCCAGCAGCGGCAGGCAGATGAGCTGGCCGAAGAGGCCGACCGACACCGCCCTGGGATACACGACGACACGCTTCAGGTCGCTGACCGTGAGTGAAAGCCCCATGCCCAGCATGACGGTGATCAGCGCCGCCGGTATGGCGCGCGTATAGAAGAAGTCCATGATGCTCATGGATTCGGCGTCCCTGTTCGCTGGTGCCGGTCAAATGGATGACGCCGAACGATCACGGCCTCCCGGCCCGGCCCCGTCGAGACGATGTCGACCGGGATCTCCACTTCCTCCTCTATGCGCTGCAGAAAGTCCCGCGCCTCCCGGGGCAGCTCCTCGAATGCGGTCTTGCCCGACGTCGGTTCACGCCAGCCCGGCATGCACTCGTACACGGGTTCGCACTCGCCGTAACGGTCCATCAGCAGCGGCGGTGTTTCCAGGAGTTCGCCATCCAGCCGGTACCCCGTGCAAATCTTGACTTCGTCCAGCCCGTCGAGGACATCGAGTTTGGTCACGCTCAAGCCGGTGAGCGAGTTGGTGAAGGCCGCCCGGCGCAGGGCGACCGCGTCGAACCAGCCACATCGTCTCGGCCTCCCCGTCGTGGAACCGAACTCGGCGCCCACCTGCGCGAGATGACGCCCCATGTCGTCGAACAGCTCAGTGGGAAACGGCCCCGCGCCGACCCGGGTGGTATAGGCCTTGACGATGCCCAGCACGCAGTCGATGGGCGCCGGACCCATGCCGGTCCCGGTCGCGGCGCCGCCGACGGTCGTATTGGACGAAGTCACGAACGGATACGTGCCCAGATCGATATCCAGCAGGGCGCCCTGGGCTCCTTCGAAGAGGACGCTGCGACCGACCCGCTGCATGTCCTGCAGCAACTTCGGTACGTCGGCGATCAACGGCTTCACCCGCTTGAAAAACCCGGCGAGCCGTTGCAGTTCCTCCTCAATGGACACCGGCTCGGCAGAGTAGTACTTCTGCAGCAGGAAATTGTGCAGATCGAGCAGGTCTGTCAGCCGTTCCCGTAGTTGCTCAGGTTCGAAAAGGTCCGCCAGCCGCAGCGCCCGGCGCGCCGCCTTGTCCTCGTAGGCGGGACCGATACCCCGCCCGGTGGTGCCGATGGCATCGGAGCCGAGGGCGCGTTCGCGGGCATGGTCCAGGGCCTCGTGAGAGGACAGGATCAGCGGACAGGCCGGCGACAGCCTGAGGCGCTCATCCACGGGAACGCCCTTCGCGGCCAGCCGGTCCATCTCCTCCACCAGCGCTTCAAGACTCAGCACCACGCCGTTGCCAATCAGGCAAACGACCCCGGACCGCAGGATGCCGGATGGAATCAGGTGAAGAACGGTCCGTTCACCGTCGATAACGAGAGTATGCCCCGCGTTGTGTCCTCCTTGAAAACGAACCACCGCGTGGGCGCGCTCGGCGAGCAGGTCCACGATGGCGCCCTTGCCCTCGTCGCCCCACTGCGTGCCGATTACGACGACGTTACGGCTCAAGAGCTAGCCTCTGACGACATAGAGCAGAACGAGTCCGGCAATGGTCAGGGCCGTACCAAGGATCCGCAACTGAGTGTCATTCATCTGGCCGATGGCAGCCACGCCCCGGCGCCATGCGCGCGGCGCCGCGAAGGGGAACAGTCCCTCGAGAATCAGGAGAAACGCAACGCCGGCTAGCAGGTCCGACCAGGCCACGATGCCGTCAGGTTCTGTTGACGGTGGCTGCCGGAATCAGGGCGTCGCGCCCGTCTGCTCCTGCAGGAACTGGAAGAACTCGCTGTCGGGGCTCAACACCAGTACGTCCTGCTCTCTGCCGATGGCTTCCCGGTAGGCCGACATGCTGCGGTAGAACGAGTAGAACTCGGGGTTCTGGTTGTAGGCGTTGGCATAGATTTCCGCTGCCCTGGCATCGCCCTCGCCGCGGATGCGCTCGGCATCCCGGTACGCTTCCGCCAGGATGACCGTGCTCTGCCGATCGGCATCGGCGCGTATCCGCTCCGATTCCTCGGCGCCCTCGGCGCGAAGCTGTGCCGCCACGCGACCCCGCTCCTGCTGCATGCGCGCGAACACCGAGCCGCTGACCTCGTCCGACAGCTCGATTCTCATCACCCGCACGTCGACGACCTCCAGTCCAAGCTCCGGCGCCTGCCGCGTCGCTGTTACCAGCATCTGTTCCATCAGTTCCGAGCGCTCGGCCGCGACCACTTCCTGCACGGTGCGCTGCGAAAACTCCGCCTTGATGCCCTCGCGAATAATCGCGGACAGGCGTTCCGA
>VYEH01000137.1:10366-16426 GCA_009843005.1 Pseudomonadota bacterium
GTAGAACTGTGCGGGGTCGGCAATTCGCCAGGTAATGAAGTAATCGACGATCAGGTTCTTCTTCTCGCCGGTCAGAAATCTTTCCTGTGACTCTTCGTACGTCAGTACCCGGTCCGGAAACCGCCGGATGTTGTTCACGAACGGTATCTTGAAATGCAGACCGGGCTGATAGTCCGACTTGACGATCTCGCCGAACCGGAACTTGATGACGTGTTCGCGCTCGTCCACGGTGAATACCGTCAGCCAGATGGTGACCGCGGCCAGCAAACTCAGCGCGAATACCAGATTGAATTTCGAACTCATCGTTTGCCTCCCGCCCTAACGGCTTTCACGCACGCGCGCACTTGAATTCAACCCCCCGGCGAGCGGCGTACTTGCCGGCGACAGCACATCCTGTGGACTGTCCGTGCGGCGCTCCACCAGCCGGTCCAGCGGCAGGTAGAGCAGATTGTTGCCGCCTTCGGCATCCAGAAGCACCTTGGTGGAATTGGCCAGGACCTGTTCCAGCGTTTCCAGGTACATTCTCTGGCGGGTCACCCCGGGCGCCTTTTCGTACTCGAGAAGGATCTGGACGAACCGGTCGGCCTCACCTTCGGCATCGGCGATGACGCGCGCCCGGTAGGCCTCCGCATTCTGTAACTCGCGAGCGGCGGAGCCCCGCGCCCTCGGCAGGATGTCGTTGGCATAGGCCTCGGCTTCCAGGCCCATCCGCTCCCTGTCTTCCCGGGCACGGATCGCATCCTGCACGCTCTCTTCCACATCCGCCGGGAAGTTGGCGTCCTGGAGGTTGACCTCGTATACGGTGATCCCCGTTCCATAGGCGTCCAGGGTGGCCTGAATGAGGGACTGGGTCTCTACCGCCACCTCGGCACGGCCTTCCGTGAGGATGAAATCGAGCAGGTTCTTGCCGATCACCTCGCGGATGGCGCTGCTGGTGACGTCCTCCAGGGTATCGATGGGCTCACGGACGTTGAAGAGGTAGGCTTCCGGATCGGTTCGACGGTACTGCACGACGAGATCCACTACCACGATGTTCTCGTCCTCGGTGAGCATGCTGCCCCGGTAGTTGTACCGTTCGGTCGCGTTGGTATTGATCCTCTCGACGCGATCCACCAGCGGAATGCGCCAACGCAGCCCCGGCAGGGTGATCGCATGAAACTCGCCGAAACGAAGCACCACGCCCCGTTCGGCGT
Organism: Pseudomonadota bacterium; assembly: GCA_009843005.1. Classification (GTDB taxonomy): domain Bacteria; phylum Pseudomonadota; class Gammaproteobacteria; order Steroidobacterales; family Rariloculaceae; genus UBA6522. Next base: position 11,560 of record VYEH01000137.1, read on the forward strand.
CATCCACCATGTACAGGCCACGCAACATAAACGCGGCCAGGACCAGCACGATCACGGTCGTCCCGATACCCCGGCCGCCGTTTCCCGGCCGGCCCGCTCCGTTGCCCCGGCCGCCGCGGCCGCGGCCGCCGAACAGCCCGGCCAGCTTGCGCTGCAGGTCCCGCACCATGGCGTCCAGATCGCCCGGGCCCTGGTTGCGATCGGTCTGCCAGGGATTCCTGTTGTCGTCGTTGTTCCAACTCATAGCTCTATACCTGCTCAAATCCCTTACCGGAGAAACCCTCTCGATGACACAGTTCCCGCCATCGCTTCGAGGTCAGCGAAATGTCCAGTGTCCAGCCACCCGTCTCGCGAAGGCGTTCTCCGCGGACGGCCCGAAGTTCAAACAGTCTGGCGCGCAACCGGCTGTCGCCCGGTCCCAGCACAAGCCGGCCGCTCACCGGCTCTCCAACGGCACGCGCCCGGATCAATCTGCCGAGTTCCTCGATACCGCTTCCGGTGACGGCCGATACCCACACCTTGGGCGTCCTTCCGGCGCCGGCTGACCCATTGAATTCCTGAAAGGGCGGAGCCGCCAGACGATCGACCTTATTGTACACCTGAAAGCAGGGACCTGCGGCTTCACCGAGTTCCTCAAGCACGGTTTCGACCTGGCGCCGGCGGTCGACGTGGTGTGGGTCGCTGACATCGATGACGTGAACGAGCAGATCCGCCTCCCGGGTTTCCGTGAGGGTTGCGCGAAAGGCGGCGATCAATTCATGGGGCAAGTCGCGTACGAAGCCCACGGTATCCACCAGCAGGACTTCGTCCAGTTCACCCGGCGACAACCGCCTGATGGTCGGATCGAGCGTTGCAAAGAGCGTATTGCGCGCTCGGACGCTGGCGCCGCAAAGCGCATTGAACAATGAGGTTTTTCCGGCGTTCGTGTAGCCAACCAGTGCCGCCGTCGGCACCCCCGCACGGCGCCGGCTGCGGCGGCCGAGATTTCTTTGCCTGTCGACCCGATCGAGCCGCGTCTTGAGGTTCTTGATCCGCTGGCCGAGCAGGCGGCGGTCGGTCTCGAGCTGGGTCTCGCCGGGACCCCGCAGGCCGATTCCCCCTTTCTGCCGTTCCAGGTGGGTCCAGCCGCGGACCAATCGCGTCGACAGGTGTTCGAGCTGGGCCAGTTCGACCTGGATCTTGCCCTCGTGGGTGGCGGCGCGCTGGGCAAAGATATCGAGTATCAGGCCGTTCCGGTCCAGGACGCGCGCCCGGAGAAGCCTTTCGAGATTGCGTTCCTGGCTGGCGGACAACGGCTGGTTGACAAGCACCAGGTTCGCCCCGCTTGCGTGGACCGTGGCGGCGAGTTCATCCGCCTTGCCCTGCCCGATGAACAACCGGACGCTGGGATGGCGCCGGCGCGCCCGCAGCTCGCCGGCGATCTCCGCGCCAGCGGATATCGCCAGGGCGCGAAACTCCTGGATTTCGTCGTCGGTACAAGCCCTTCCGAGACCGACATGCAGCAAAACACAGCGTTCGCCGGGATTCGCTCCCATGTGTCAGCAACCCTCGGGCACGGCCACCGGTCGGCGAGCCGGGGCAACGCGTTCAGTCATGCTGCTCCGCGTCGTCTGACGGGACGCGCACCACGCGCCCCGGCACCACCGTGGAGATGGCGTGCTTGTAGACCATCTGACTGACGCTGTTGCGCAGCAATACCACGAACTGGTCAAAGGACTCGATATGACCCTGCAGCTTGATCCCGTTCACCAGATAGATGGAGACCGGTACTTTCTCCCTGCGTAGCGTATTGAGGAACGGGTCCTGAAGCGATTGTCCCTTGGGCATGTTTTTTTCCTTGAATTAGAAGTGCGCAAGAACGGGGAAACAGCCTGGCCCCGTTGCTCGTCAGTTTCATCGATCCCACAGCATCGAAATAGTAGCACAGGCGCCGAATTTCAACCCCTTGGCGAAAACAAACCAAGGATTGAGATTGGGAGACGCGAGCAGCACCCGCACCGATTGTCAGTTCCCACCGTATTCGTTCAATAACCTGGCAATCGACTCCCTTGCGCCCGGCGCATCCGCCGGCAGTTGCCGGGTCGCCTTGTCCGAGCGCAGCCACGTGAGCTGCCGCTTGGCGAGCTGGCGCGTCGCGGCGATGGCTTTCCCGCGGGCTTCAGGCCAGTCGCAGTCCCCGTCAAGGTGGGACCAGACTTGCCGATAACCGATCGTGCGCATGGACGTCATCGCCGGGTCCAGGTCGCCGCGCTCCCGCAGCGCCCTGACCTCATCGACGAAACCTGCCTCGACCATCGCGTCGAAACGCCGCTCGATCCGCTCTGCCAAACGGTCCCGGTCGGACGGAACCAGCGCCACCGCCCTCACAGGCATCCCCGGCTCGAGACGCTCGCGGGACTGCAGCGCCGATATCGGCTCCCCTGTCAATTCGTATACCTCCAGTGCCCGTTGTATCCGTTGCCTGTCCTTCGGCGAAATTCGATCGGCCACGGCCGGGTCAACTTTCTCCAACCGTCTATAGAGACCCTCCCAGCCAAAAAGTTCCGCCTCCCGGTCCAGGCGCCGGCGGATTGCAGGATTCGCCCGCGGCAGCGACGCCAGGCCGTCCCGCAGTGCCCGCAGATACAGCAGCGTTCCGCCGACCAGGACCGGCAGGCGCCCGCGGCTCCTGATGCGCTCGACAGCCTCCCGCGCGTCGGCCGCAAAACGCCCTGCCGAATAGGACTCTGTCGGTTCCAGGATATCGACCAGGTGGTGCGGCACCCCGGCCAGGATGTCAGGGGAAGGTTTCGCCGTGCCGATATCCATGCCGCGGTAGACCATGGCCGAGTCCATGCTGACGACTTCCAGCGGAAATTCTTCCGCAAGCGCCAGCGCCAGCGCCAGGTCCGTCTTGCCGCAGGCGGTGGGACCGGTGATGCACAGGCAGGGCGTGAAACCGTCGTTCACCAGCGCTCCATCGGCCTGATAGTTGCGGATCGGTGGCCGAGGGCCCGCTACTGGCCCCGCAGAAACAGCCGATCCAGTTCGGCCACCGAGACCTGTGTCCAGGTCGGGCGGCCATGATTGCAGCGGTCGGCGCGCTCGGTGGCCTCCATCTCCCGCAGCAGCGCGTTCATTTCGTCGATCTCCAGTTGCCGGTTGGCGCGGACCGCGCCATGACAGGCCATGGTGGAAAGCATCTCGTCCACAGCCGCCTCGACGCGGTGGGCGCCCGCATTGTTCAGCAGGTCCGCCACCACGTCGCGGAACAGCGGCTCCACCGAAGTCCCCTCAAGCATCATGGGAATCGCCTCGATGCGAACTTCGTCCAGTCCCCGCCGCGTCACCTCGAACCCGAACCGCTTCAGGTCCCCCTGCGAGACTTCCACCGCTTCCGCTTCGCTTTCGGCGACCTTCACGGTGACCGGAATCAACAACGGCTGCGACTTGAGCCCGCTCGCCTTGAACTGCTGCTTGAACTGTTCATAGGTGATTCGCTCGTGGGCCGCGTGCATATCGACGATCACCAGCCCGTCGGCGTTCTGCGCGAGGATGTAGATCCCCAGCAACTGTCCGACCGCGTATCCCAGCGGAGGCGCGCCGTCCCCGACGGGCTTCGGCGGGGGCGACGAGTGCAGCACCTCGTAGAGTCGCGCGCCTTCGCGGATATCGAGTTGCCGCGTATCGAGGCGCATCTTGCCCTGTCCCGATCCCCGGACGGACGGATACGCATCGTGACCGTGCCGGGGCCGCGAACCCGAAAGCCGCGCGGGTGGCGGGGCTTGCTCCTGTTGCCCGTCGTCCAGCCTCCTGGCCAAAGCGGTTTCCACCGTATGGTGGACGAAACCGTGTACGAGACCCGAGTCCCTGAATCGAATTTCCAGCTTGGACGGATGCGCGTTGACGTCCACCCGCCCTGGGTCGAGGCGCAAGAAGATGACGTAGGCCGGCTGCCGGCCGTGAAACAGTACGTCTTCGTATCCCAGCCGAACGGCGTGGCGCAACACCTTGTCACGCACGAAACGCCCGTTGACGAACGTGTATTGCATATCCGCGTGGCTGCGCGAGAACGTCGGCTCAGCCAGCCAACCCACAATCTGAAGGTCTTCGCTTGTGCGCTCGAAATACCGCGCATGCTCCAGGAAGCGCTCGCCGCAGACCAGCGCCAGACGCGCTTCCTGCTGCTCCCGGGTCAGCGCGGCAGGTAGCGACAAGGTCGTACGGCCGTTGTTCTGCAGCCGCCACTCCACGTCGAACCTGGCCAACGCCATGCTGCGCAGCATCGAATCGACATGCGAGGACTCGGTCCGTTCGGTCTTCAGGAACTTGCGCCGGGCCGGGGTATTGAAGAACAGGTCACGGACTTCCACCGTGGTGCCGGCCGGATGCGCCGCCGGCCGGGGAGCTTCCGCGACCCCGCCGTTGCACTCCACGCTCCACGCCGACTCGGCGCCCTCCGCGCGGGACACCAGCCGAAACCGGGCGACCGAAGCGATACTCGGCAAGGCTTCACCTCGAAAACCAAGGCTCGCGACCCTCTCAAGCTCCTCCAGGCTCGCGATCTTGCTGGTGGCATGACGAGACATCGCCAGCGCAAGCTGATCCTTCGGAATACCGATACCATCGTCCCGCACGCGAATCAGCCTCGTGCCTCCGGACCGAATCTCCAGTTCGACCCGCCGCGCACCGGCGTCCAGGCTGTTCTCCACGAGTTCCTTGACGGCGGACGCCGGGCGTTCGACGATCTCCCCGGCCGCGATCTGGTCGATGAGCTCCGACGACAGGATGCGGATAGTCATGGCCGTATTCTAGTCGCCCCGCTGGGCCCGTGCGCGTCTTGTGGGTATAAAGGCGCGCGGCCGGTAAGGCGCGAGAGGGAGAAAAC
>VYEH01000207.1 GCA_009843005.1 Pseudomonadota bacterium
ATCGCCGACCGGAATGTTCCGGTCTCCCGCCGCGGCCGCCGCGAAAAGCAGCACCCCGCCGGCAAGAAAGGGAAGCGCGGCGCCGAACGCCCGCGAATGTCCCTCGAGCGCGCCCAGTTCGATCTCCGCGCGTTTCTGCTCACGATAATCTTTCGCCCAGATGGCGTAGGCCGATCCCTCCGCGTTTTCCACGCGCAGCTTGGCGATGCCGCCCACGATCTGGAACAGCCGGCCGGCCACGCGTCGTATTGCACCGATCATCCGACCATACGGCGCAATCTGGCGCAAACCGAGGGCGACGGTCACCAGCAGCGAAGCCAGGCTGAAGACCAGGGCGATGAGGCCGAGGGTGGCATCGTAGAAGAAGATGACGGCAAAAACCGGCAGCAGGAAAATGAGCGACAGCACGCTGTCGGCAATGACGCCCTGCAAGCCGTCGCGAAGATTCTGGAATGTCATTCCCGACATGGCCAGATCGCCGGCCGGATGGCGGTGAAGAACGCTTGGCGGAAGGCGCATAAGGCGATCCCAGAAGGCCGCTTCGACTCTCGAGGCCGAGCGCCCCTCGAGCCGCATCATGGCCGAACTCTGCAGCACGTGCAGCAGCCCTCCGAGCAGGCCAAACCCGGCCAGCGTCACGGCCACTGCATAGAGCAGAGCGGCGTTTCCGCCCGACACGATGTGATTTGCAACGAATCCAAGCGCGAGTGCGGGCAACAGCCTGATCAGCCCGCCGGGAAGCCCGGCCATCACCAGCCGCAGCAGGTCCGCGCCCGATCCGTGCAAGGCAAGTTTCAGCAAGTCTGCCGGCTTCACCGTGTCCGTCGGCATTGGCCGATAGAACATCCAGGCCTCCTGCTGGAGCTCGGCGGCGCGGTCCGCCGTGATCCGGACACCGCGCTTGCTGACCGGGTCGATCTCCCGGTAGCGCCCGAACGATCCCGGCAACAGCGCAACGGGCTGGCCGTCCTCTTCGCGGTACGCCAGCAGTGCGTTGCTGTCGCCACGCCACCAGGTGCGCTCGGGCTTGAACCGCACGCGCCGGGCACGGACGCCCGAAGCATCGAGAACGTCTACGAGACTTATTGGAGAATCGGACGGTTGGGAACGCGCCGGAATCCGGAATTCAATGCCTTCGTGACGACCGATGACTTGCAGGGCATCCGCCAGAGCCGTGTCCTCGACCCTGGCCTCCCGGTCAACCGGTTGGTCATAGATATTGAATAGCCGCTGTCGGGCCGCCTTCTCGGCCGTGCGGCGGCTGGTGGTCCGCTCCCGCTCCAGATTCGCATCGTCGACCACGGCCAGTCGGCGGTTAAGGCGTTCCAGGTTGAAGGCGACCGCATGAAAGGAGGCAAGCGCCGGTAGCAGCATGCCTCGCTGCGCCAGTGATTCGGTGGACATGCCCGATACCTCTGCCTCGTCGAACAAGGTGAGCCAGCTCGTTCGCGTCAGCGGTATCACGATTTCGTGCTGGTCGCTCATCTCTGCAATCTGCGACTGGTCGACCATGTCCATGAACAGGCTTGCGCCGCTGGACGGTTCGGATACCCATACCACGCCGCGTCGCACGGACAGCGTACTGGGGGGTAGGGTGCGGGTCAGACCGGGCTCGGCCAGCGCAGTGGCACGTGGAATATGACTGACAAAGCGGGACAGTGTTTTGGTGATGGCGGTCAGCCAGGTATCGGTCTGCTCCGCCACTTCTGCTGGATTAACCTCCGAGAGCAAGGAGGCCGGAAGGCGCTTCAGGAGGGTGCCCGGCAATCCCTTGGCAATCAGTCCGAGCGTGGTGTCCTTGCCATGGCCGTCCTGTTCGTCCGGTGCGACCCCCGGCAGCAACCTGCCCGATTCGCAGCGCAGGAGATGTTGCGGCGACGCTTGCTCCACTTCGTCCCTGAATTCGGCAAGGAACAGATCGACAGCGCCCCGGGCGATGAACCAGACACTTTCCGGGTCATCGAGTTTCACCGGCAGGTTGCCGGCGCAGGGCACGGAGGTGCCGGAGCGGGCGGCGAGATGGCCGATGGACAGATATTCCGGTATCGGGTTCCGCATCAGCCTGACCTGACCAGCTTGTAGTACGTACCCTCGCGGTTCGCAACCAGTTCGTCGTGCGTGCCGCGTTGCACTTCGACGCCGGCTTCAAGCACGATAATTTCGTCGCAATCCCGCACGGTGCTCAGCCGATGCGCCACGATCAGGCAGGTGACGCCGCGGCGCCGCAGGGCATCATCGACGTATTCCTCCGTCGCAGCATCGAGAGCGCTTGTGGCCTCGTCCAGAATGAGTACGGTCGGATTGCCCACCAGCGCCCGGGCGATCTCCAGACGTTGCCGTTGGCCGCCGCTGAAATTCGTGCCGCCTTCCTCGACGCGGGTCGCATAGCCCTGTGGCCTCAGCAGTATTTCCTCATGGATGCAGGCGTCCCGTGTTGCGGCGATGATGACGTCATCCGGAACGGCCGGGTTCCACAACGTAATGTTGTCGCGCACGGACGCGGAAAAGAGCACGGCATCCTGGTCCACCATGGAGATTGAGCGCCGCAGCACTTCCTCCGGAATCTCATCCCGCGGGTGGCCATCGAGCAGGATGTCGCCCGACCAGGGCTGACAGATGCCCGACGCCAGGCGCGCCAGGGTCGACTTGCCGGAACCGCTGGGTCCGACCACGGCCACCCTTTGCCCCGGCTTGATCACGAGGTTGAAGTCATTGATCAGGGGTGGCCGGCTCTTGTTGTAACCGAATGTGACGTCGCGCAATTCGAGTCGGCCTGCGAGCTGCAGCCGGCCGTTGAAAGTGGGGATGGACCGCGATTCCGGGCTTCGGCGGCTGAACACGGGGTCTTCGGCGGCCCTGGAAATGTCCTGCAGTCGTTGCAGGTCGGTTTCCAGCGCCTGGCGCTTGTCGGCAAAATCCAGGAATCGCCCGACAGGGGCCAGAAACATCTCCGCGAGGATATAGAACCCGACCAGCGTGCCCAGGGTCATCTCTCCGGCCATGACCAGGC
>VYEH01000243.1 GCA_009843005.1 Pseudomonadota bacterium
TAGTTTGCCGAGTAGTCGCCAGGGTTGAACTTGGTGAGACGCCCCAGGCCAATGGACTGCCAGACATGCCGATGCCCGTCGATCATGCCGGGCATCAGGATCATTCCCCGGGCATCGATAACCTCGGCGCCGTCGGCGGGCAACCCGGTACCGATTGCTTCGATTCTGCCGTTATCCAGCAGCACATCCGTCGCGGGACGTTCACCCAGCGTCGCGTCCATCGTCAGAACGTCGGCGCCCCGGATCAACGTTCTCGCCGGGCTTCCGGCAACAGTGCGCGCACTTTCCGGAACCGCGTTTTGAGCGGACGCCCTGCCTGCGTAGCCCGCCAGAGCCGTGTACGTAGTGGCAGCCGCAGCCAGCCGAAGAAATTCCTTCCGTGTGATGTTTTCGGTCATGAAGCCGCCTCCATCGTCGTTACCTGGTTGGAAATCCACCTGGTCGATGCGTTGTTGTCATTGTGTCAGTTATCCGATGTTTCCGAGAGTCGCTTATCCCGGGCGGGAAGGTCCTGTCGGCTTACCTGCTATCGTCAGACTGTTCAACTGGTTCAGCCCGGCCCAGTAGGTCAACTCTCGCGGGTGGTTGATGTCCCATTCGGCAAAATCGGCACGTTTGCCCTCTTCAAGAGTACCGCGATCGTCCGCCAGCCCCAACGCCCGGGAAGCGTTTCGGGTCACGCCCGCCAGGCATTCCTCCGGTGTCAGCCGAAAGAGACTGGTCGCAAGATTCATGGCAAGGCGCAACGAGCAGATCGGCGAGGTGCCGGGATTGCAGTCTGTCGCGATGGCCATCGGTACACCGTGTTCACGGAGCATCGATATGGGTGGCGCCCGTGTTTCGCCCAGATTCAGGAATGGTCCGGGGAGCAGGACGGCCACCGTGCCGGCGTCGGCAAGCGCCCTCACTCCGTCCGCAGAGGCGTACTCGAGATGGTCGGCCGAAAGTGCGTTGAATGAGGCAGCCAATTCCGCACCACCGCCGTCGCTGAGCTGATCGGCATGCAGTTTGACGGGCATGCCAAGCGCTGCCGCACGCTCGAACAGCCTTGCGACCTGTTCTGCGGAGAACGCAATGCGCTCACAGTAGGCGTCTACGGCATCTGCCAGTCCCTGTTCGCGCACTGCGGGCAGCACGTCCGCTATCACAAAGTCGATATAGGCATCCACGCGCCCATCGAACTCTGTCGGGACAGAGTGGGCGCCGAGAAATGTCGTAAAGATCTCTGCGTCGTATTGCTCGCCCAGTGTCCGTGCAGCGTCAAGCATGGCGATTTCCGTGTCGAGATCGAGGCCATAACCGGACTTGACTTCGATGGTTGCTACCCCTTCCTGAAGCAGCGCATCGATCCGTGGACGGGCGCTGTCGATCAGCAGGGACTTGTCGGCGCTACGCGTCGCACGGACGGTCGATCTGATTCCGCCGCCGGCACGCGCGATCTCCTCGTAACTGGCGCCGTTCAGCCGCTGCTCGAACTCCCGAGCGCGGTCGCCGGCGAATACAAGGTGGGTATGGCAATCGATGAGCGCCGGCGTCAACCATCGGCCGTGGACGCTTTGCGTTAGGGCGGCATACCTGGATGGGAGTTCGGTCATCGGACCGACCCAGGCGATTCGACCTGCAGCGATGGCGAGCGCGGCGTTCTCTATCGCACCGTAGGCTCCCGCACCCGAACGCATCGTCGCGATATTCGCATCCGTGATGAGCAGGTCCCAGTCGGGCAAGCGGTTTGGCCTCCGGTGTATTGCAAAGTACGTTAGCATGGACTAACTTGTATATACAACCTTGGACAGGTGGTCCGGTGACGACGATCCTGGCAAAGAAGGCTTTCCTGCATACGGGCTGGGCCGAAAATGTTCGGTTGCGAATTGCAGACGGACTGATTGAGTCGGTCGAGACCGACAGCGACGCCAGCCGTACCGACGATAGTACGGCCGGCATAGTCATTCCGGGTATCGCCAACGCCCACAGCCACGCGTTCCAGCGTGCAATGGCCGGTCATGCCGAGCAGAGGGGGCCGACGGGCAAGGACACGTTCTGGAGTTGGCGGGAGCAGATGTACAGGCTCGCCGGATTGGTCGATGCGGACGGGCTGGCCGCGATAGCGCGCCAGGCATTTTCGGAGATGTTGTCCGTTGGTTATACATCGGTCGCGGAATTTCACTATCTGCATGGGGAGCCAGGCGGTAACCGGGGCAGGGGCGCGATGTTTCATGCCATCGAGGAGGCTGCGGCGGACACCGGCATCAGGCTGACCTACGTGCCGGTGCTCTACGAACGCGCCGGTTTCGATCAACCCGAACCGTCGGCGGATCAGCGCCGATTCGCGATGTCGCCGGACGAATTTGTCGACCACTATGAGTATGCCCGCGAAACCACGGATGGGAACACCACCGTGGGGATCGGCGCTCACAGCCTGCGCGCCGTGACCGGGTCGTCGCTCAGGCGTTTGACGGATGTGAGCAGGCGTGACGAATGTCCGATGCACATGCACATTGCCGAACAATCCGCCGAGGTCGATCAGTGTTTCGCCAGGTACAACGCACGGCCGGTGGAATGGTTATTGAGGGAGTTCTCTCCCGACGACCGTTGGTGCCTCGTTCACGCAACTCACATCTCCGAGGAAGAGCTTGCATCGTTGTCCGAGTGCGGCGCTGTGGTCTGTCTGTGTCCGAGCACGGAGGCCAATCTGGGTGACGGATTGTTCCCCCTGCGATCATGGCTCGATCGGGGAGGGCGGATTGCGATCGGTTCCGACAGCCAGATCACGATCAATCCATATGAAGAGCTGCGCTGGCTGGAGTATGGACAACGTCTTTCAAGCCGCTCGAGAAACATTGCGGCAGGTCCCGACAGTCATACTGGCCGAAGCCTTTTAGAACAGGTCCTGAAGGGTGGCGGTCTCGCCTGCGGTCACGGTGCGGGACCGCTACGCGCCGGCGGGCCTGCAGACCTGGTCACCCTTGACGCCGAGAGCCCGCTGCTGGCCGGTCACGGGTCGGA
>VYEH01000089.1 GCA_009843005.1 Pseudomonadota bacterium
CGGTGGGAATCAGGCGGCAGAGCGGTGGCCTTGCCGGCCAATCCGACGGACCCATGGAGAGCTCGCGGATTGGCGCAAACTTCAAGGATCTCTGGCTCTCGAACCCGGTCATCCTGCTGGCTTATGCAGAGCAACGAGCAGTCAGCAACGGCGACCGCAGCGATCAACGGGTCGAATTGCACCAACTCACTTTGGAAGATACGGAATGGCTCGTGGAAATCGATGGCGCGAGTGGCCTCCCGGCATCGGCAAGCACCACTGAAAACGATCCACACCGGGGACGCATCGAGAACCGTATCGATTTCAGCGACTGGCGCGACGTGGACGGCATCCCCTTCCCGTTTCGCCTCGAGCAATTCACCGGAGACAGGCTGGTGCGCCGCGAGATCAGGACGGCCGTGACCGTCAATCCCGAGAATACCGAGTCCCTCCTGGCTTTCGTAGCGAGCGAATTGCCCCCTGGCGACCCCGCCATGCGGCGCTGGGGCTGGGACATGTCCCACATCATTCTGAAACGAGGCGGCGGTGGAAACATCGGTAACTTCCCTCAAATCGACAACGTCGCCATCGAGGAAATAGCCCCGGGCATCTACCTGGTGCCAAGCACCCACAACAATCTCATCATCGAGGGACCGGATGGACTGGCCCTGGTCGATGCAAGCTGGTATCCGGAACGATCGCACACGTTGCTTGCCCGAATGGCCGAGCGGTGGCCGGAAAAGCCGATCAGGTACCTGTTCCTGACCCATCACCACATCGACCACACGGGCGGCATGCGGCCCGTGATCGAGACCGGCGCCAGCGTCGTCACGAGCGAGAAGAATGCCGGTTACTTCCGCGAAGTGTTTGAATCGACGATGGCACAGATTGTGAACCTGGTCGAGGTGGGCCAGTTCCTGTCCCTCGATGGGATCGGCCGGGAAATCCATGCATACGACGTCTATACCGAACATGCCGATGGCATGATCGCGGCCTATGTACCCGACGAGAAACTGCTGTTCAACGCGGACCTGTTCTCCCCGAACCGTCCGCTGCAATTCAGCCTGTGGTTCGACGACCTGATGAATGCCATCGACTGGCACGGAATCGATGTCGAGAAACACGTGGGCGGTCACGGGTCGGGCATCGCCGCGCATCCCGTGGATGTCTCCGGACATACGATGCCCGTGATCCGTCGATTGGAAATCGGAGCAAACTGACCCTTTACGGCAGCCTAGCTCGGAACTGTCGCACGCTTATGAATGAAGGCCATCCGCTGGAGCAGTTTGAGCGGGCCGTCGAGGGCGATGAAACCGCTTTGTCGGCCGCGTTGCAGGCACTGCTCCCGGAGTCCGGGCTGCAAGCCCTCAGGCAGATCATCGAACGCGGTACGGAATTGGCGGAGACAGGCAAACGCCTGGAATGGCTCCTGAGCCCGATATCGGAGATTCCCCGCAAGGGGTTTGGCTGGACCGGCAAGGCGGCACGGGCAACCACATTTGCAGCCTCCGCGGACGCCGGTGCATCGAAAGTCAGCCCGAAAGCCGGTCTGGAATCCAGCGTCAGGATTCTGCCGGGACCCGGCTACGAGCTCAAAAGCACGCCCAGATTCGCCGTGGGTTTCAGGACGCCGCAACCCCACGGTCAGATCGTCATGTCAGGGCAGCGCTTTGTCCGGAATCGCTTGCTCATGAAGTTCTCGCACGCCTACGACACCCGAGTGTTCGAAGCTATGAGCACCGATCTCCCCGTCATCGCCGGACTCCAGGACCCCGAATCGTTGCTGGAGTGCGAACACTTCAAATCGCTCAAGCTGGCCACATCCGGCAAAGCGCGCTTTGGCGCCACGCTGAAGGCCGGTCGATCATGGATGCACTCCTTTGACGCGACCGGCGGCACCGTCGCAACCAGGCTCAAGGCAAGTGCCGGCTACGCGCTGAACTGGGAAAGGACCGGCGACTTCAGATTCACCATGAGCCGGGCCCGCGGCGGTCAGTTGCGAGTCTGGCTGACTGAATCCCGAAAGCAACGCGCCGCACGGTCAGTGTCGTTGGGTGCAGAAGTCAAGATCAAGGGACTGCGGCAATCCGCGGCGCCCCTAATGAAGGAAGTCGCCAAGCTGCCGGATCGCCTCGAAATCATCGTCCGGAAGTACTCGAGACCGAGCGGGCTTTTCCGGGGCAAGCTCAGGGACAGACTGAAGACGTCTGATCCGGCCGTGCGCGCCTTGGCCGATGTTACGGCCGGCGGCGGCGAGCGCGCAACCAGGCAATTCGTCGACACCCTGATCGACGCGATGGTGGAATCGGCGGGCGACAAGGCGGAAAACTGGACCGACCTGCTGGCTGGACGAATCGACGGAGTCGTCGAGGAGGCGCTCCGTGCCGCGCCCGTATCGTCGGACCGCCGCGAGGCGCTGTCCGCGCATGTACAAAGCCGAGTCGGCGAAGCACTTGATGAGCTCAACGGTTCCCTGCTCAAGGACCTGAAGGCGGCGTTGCGCGAGGATGCCAAACCCATTACCGAGGCGCTTGCCCGGTTCGCTGAACGTCCCGCAGCCGTAGCGGATCGCCTGGACGCCTCCGCGGAGAGTCTGTTGGCGCCGCTGAAGCGGGTTCTTGCCCGATATCGAACGCTGGAAGAACGAGTCACCAAGGCGATGGAAACCGCTGAAAGGGAAAGGCTCACCCTACAGTTGGGGCGAGCCGTCTCCCGGAGCAAGACCGCCTCAACCCTGCTCCGACTTCGATTCGATCCACGCTCGGAGCAAGGCAAGACCCTGTTTCGACAGATGCTGAGCGGTGATTTCGCCGACGCCATGACAGCCGGGATGGATGAGGATAACGACACCATCACACTGGAGAAATGCATCTTCAATCGCGTATTTGAACGTAAGGTCACTTCCGGGCTCGCGTTCAACCTCTTTGGGCGCGAGATGGCTTCTCACCGCGCGCTTCTGACAAGAATCAAGGCGGAGCATGGCGTCGGCAGCCAGATCAACCTCTTCGAAGCCGAAGGGGAAGTCGGCCAAGAACATGTTGCTTTCGGCGAAGGCCAGTCCATGCGCGTCAGCAACCTGATCCATTTCGTCACTTCCCCCGTTGCGCCCGATGCCTTCACGGTGCAACTCAATTACACCGACAGTAACTTGAAACCCGGGGAGTTACGCGAATACCTCACAAGCCTGGAACACGCTGAACTAATTGCTGATGGTGCAGCGAAGCGCATCACGTTGATCGGCGGCGTGGCGGAACACATCGCGGATACCGACGACGCTTTGGACACCTTCGACACGGGCATTGGCCGCGTCACGATAGACACCGCGCTTGAGTTATCGCGAAAGGAGCTTCTGAAAATCTCCGGGAACGACGAGGAATCCATTATCCGTACCGCCATCGAAGAACAACTGAAGTCCTGGCACCGTATTCCCTGGGCTGACAATGCCCTTGCGCGGCTATACGATGCGACGAATCACGACATCGCAGACCTGATTTTCGCCTGGCGCGACGACTCCAGGCGACGGATCAAGAGAAAACTGGGCATCACCGGCACCCGCATGTCAAAGACTCAGCGCCACCACCTGTATCACGTTCGCGGGATCGGCGAGCGTGCCGACGACCTGGCCAGCTTTCTCGCGCACTGGCGCCAACTGGATCACGCGGGCGAATCCGTCAACCACGACGCCGGGCAATTGGACAGTGCGCTGTTGGGCGAGATCCGGGAACTGCACCAGGACATGATCGGGGATATCAGCGCGTGGGTCGATGCTCGCAACTGGATCGTCGGTCTTGCCAGGGAAGACGTTTCGCCGGTTGCAGCAGCCTTTTTGGCATCGCTGCGCCGATTGTGCCCAGGATCCGATGAACACCTGATTCCGATCATCGCCTGGACCGAAGGCGGCGACACACGGCGAATCGCGGTTATCTGAGCAGGATTTTACGCTGCTGGCGGGCGTGACGCAGCGCGCGCGTGCAGCGCAATTGTTCGCCGGTCACACGAGTGTTCCCGAATCGCATTGCTGCTACACTCACCGCCCTCGCGAAAAAACCCACGATAAACCCGGAGATCCTCCATGACAATAAAAGCGATGATGGCAGGCGTCGCCCTGCTGGCGATGAGCGGTACCGCTTTAGCCGAGGACAGCGAAGAAATAATGGCCAGGCTGGCCGCATTGGAAGGCGAGTGGATGCTGCTCGACGAGAACGGCGAAGTAACCGACATTGTCGCCTCCACGTTCCGGATCACCGCCTCCGGTTCAACTCTGATGGAACGCATGTTCCCGGACAGTCCCGACGGCTACGAAATGCTGAACGTCTACCACATCGATGGCGACCGGGTCCTGATGACTCACTATTGCTCTGCCGGCAACCAGCCGCGCCTCAGTGCAATCTCCACGGACGAAGATCGCCTGAGTTGGGAAATGGAAAGCATCACAAACCTGTCCAACCCCGGCGACGATCACATGCACCAGGCCGAATTCGTGTTCCACGGCGACGACCGCCTCACCACGCACTGGAATAGCATGTCCGATGGCGAACTCAGTGATGAGTCGGCCACGTTTGAGCTGCAACGAAGGCAGTAACCACGGCTCGGAACGGATCCATCCAACTACCCGACCGGTAGCCGACCGTTACTCTATCGCGCAGGCGCTTCCGCAGTGGAGGAAATCTCGATATGGATGCCGCCAGGACCCTCGAACCACAGCAGGTCCGACCCGGGTGGGTTGGGCCTGATGAGGTACGGCGGGTAGCCGGTGGCCTCGATGCGTTCGGCGAACGATTGCAGGGTCTCGGGAATCCTGAAGCCGAAGTGATCCAGCGACGTGGTGCGGCTTGGCGCCATCTCCTCCTCCACTTCGGAGATATGAATCCACACATCACCGTAGCTGATGGCGTGGTAGCGACCGCCGCCGCGCTCTGAATCGTATTCCCCGCCGAAGATCTCAAGGAACCAGTCCCGCACTTCGTCCCGGTCGTTCACCATCAGGTGCACGTGGCCGAGGCCCGAACTGTCGGGGTCCTCGAGAAATTCCAGGCGCGTGCCCCACGGGTCCACGATGTAGGCGATCCTGGATACCGTGACGCCCTCCTGCGGCTCGGTATCGATCGTGGCGCCCATGCTCCTTGCCTTCTCCTCAGCGGCATCCACGTCGTCCACTTAAACGGAGAAGTGATCGATCACGCTGCCGACATTGGACGGCGCGGCCGACCCGTCCGGTTCGTTGTACATGGTGGCGATGTTTCCGTTCGGCTGGCGCGCGGCGCCCATTCCACGCTCACCTCCCACTCGGAGGTCGCCGCCCACAAGATTGTGATACCAGTGCGCGGCCGCCCATGCGTCGGGCACTCTCAGGTGGACATGGGTGAAGGTGCTTTGCCCCAGCGCGAGGCCGGGCAGGCAGATCAGCGCCAGAGCCATGGCTCCAAGGCGTACGGTGGGAAAGGCAGTATCGGATTGCGTCATGGACATCTCCCCAACTATTTTTCCGCAATGGCGACCATCGCGGCTATACATTGCCAACGTCGACATGAGTCACGGTGAGGTGGTATGGGGGGACACTTCAGCCACCGCCCGTCATGACCGGGGCAAATTTCTGAATCCGTTTGGCAGTATCGACTTCCCCGACAAAGACGTTCCCATGCGTATCGATTCCGATCGCGTTGGGAAAGTGCAGCTGACCGGCGAGTCGACCGTTCCCGCCGAAATACCCGAGCGTTTCGCCGCTCTGCCGATCGACAGTCCATACGACGTCATTATGCGCATCTGCGACGAACAGGTACTTCTGTTCCGGATCTTTGGAAATAACCATCTTGTACATGCTGCCGCAGATCGAGGAGTAAAAGGTCCCGACAGGCATGGGAGAGGCGGGATCTTCGCGCAGGCCGGCGCATCGGCCGCGTTGCGCAGGCGTGTTTGGCGAGACATGAATGTTCTGCAACCACTCCCCTTCCGTGGTGAACACCTGAATCCGGTTCTGGCCACGCTCTCCGATGTAGACGCGACGGTCTGTCGAGATCTCGATAAAGTGCAGGGTCGGAGCGAAATTCCGCTCCTCGGGCGGTGGTTCTCCCGTCCACGTATAACCGGGTATCGGCTCGTTCGAGATCTCGCTCAACGGCATCCCGTGCCCGCCCCAGCCACGTTTGAAGTCACCCGTCGATGTGTCGTAGACAGTGACGCGCTTCTGGTCGATGATGTAGATCTCGTCGGCGACCTCGTCGAGCTGGAAGCGCCCCACATTCACGATCATGTCAACGTCCTGGTTGTTCTGGGGCGTCTGGGACGTCCGGTTGTCGGCATCGGTGCCAAGTCTTGGCGGCCTGCGACCAAAATCCCAGACAAACTCGCCGTCGCGCGTGAACTTCAGGATACTGTCCTGCGCCGCCTCGCCCGCAATCCAGACGAACCCCTCGCTGTCGGCAATGACGGTCTGGAGGTACGTCGGCCACAGCGGATGGTACCCGGGGCCTCCCGAGGCATTGCGGACGTTGCCCGCCTGATCGAGTTAGATGATTTCAGGCCCGCGCACGCAGCAGAGCGCCGCTCCCGGCCCGAGTTCGGCCGTCAGTTCGATCGGCAGGGCGGCTCGACCCCGGTTAATGAACCAGACATGGTCCATGTGGTCGACGTGAATGCCCGTGACCTGCTGCATGCTCCACTGGTTCGGCAACGGCTTGGGCCAGAACGGATCAACGAGGTACTGGGGCGCGCCTTCAGCGTCGACCGCCTGACCCTCCACCACCTGTGCTTCAGTGGCATACGCCACGATACCGCACAGGCCTGCGACGGCAGCCAACGCTCTGCTTTTGATCATCATGATCTCTTTTTCCCCGGTAACTGTTTGAGAAAGAATTCAGATCATGAAGATTACTCGCGTTGGTGTGGAATTGGCAAAGAATGAGTTACAGATGCATGGGATAGACGATGCTGTCCGCAGTGTGTGGAAACCCCGGCTACCCCCTTCGGCGCGCGCTGCATCCAGTTCTGCAACACACGCGCCGCGGCGCTGAATCGTCAAGGATCGACAGCAATACTTGACATGACAAATTACCTGCGCATCATGTATTGCAATACCAAGAGGTAATGCGCCATGCAGGTCAGCTTTCAGGTAAACGGCGAGGCCCGGTCGGTCGATGTTGAACCGGATACGCCCTTGCTGTGGATTCTCCGCGAGCATCTGGGCCTGATCGGAACCAAGTACGGGTGCGGGGTGGCGATGTGCGGCGCCTGCATGGTGCATGTGGACGGCACTCGGGCATTCGCCTGCCAGACACCGGCCAGCGTCCTTGAGGGCCGCTCGGTGGATACGATCGAGGGCCTGTCTGACGGAGTGGAGGATCACCCGATTCAGCGGGCCTGGATCGATGAGCAGGTACCCCAGTGCGGCTACTGTCAACCGGGCATGATCATGAGTGCCCTCGACCTCCTGCAGAGCAATCCGGCGCCGACCCGAGACGAGATCGTCACGCACATGAACACCAACCTGTGCCGGTGCGGCACGTACCCGCGGGTGGTGCGCGCTATCGAGCGGGCGGCCGAGGAGATGAGGGGATGAGCCGGCCTCTCAATCTGGACCGAAGAGACTTCCTGAAGGCCTGCGCGGGACTCACCTTTGCATTCCCGCTGACCTCGAAACTGGCGGGCTGCGTGTCGGCGGTCGATCCCGAAGCCGAAGGTGTCCGGCTCGAGAACGCCTACGTGCAGTTGATGGCGGACAATTCCTGCACAATCTTCGCGCCGCCCTGCGAGATGGGTAACGGCTCCTTCACGGCGGTGCCCCTGATCGCGGCCGAGGAAATGGATGTCGACTGGAGTCTCGTCGATCTGGAGTTCTCGCCCGCCATCGACGAACTCTATGCGAACCCGACGCCGTGGATTCACGGCAACATGCTGACGATCGGCAGTACCGCGGTAATGGCCTACTACCCGATCGTGCGCCGGGCCGGCGCCCAGATCCGCAAGACGCTGTTGCAGATGGCCGCGGACCTCTGGGACGTGCCGGTGAGCGAGCTGCACACCGAACCCAGCCGCGTGCTGCACGCGGCGAGCGGGCAGAGTCTGACGTACGGTGAGGTCGCGACGCGCGGCGCCGTCCCGGACTCGCTGCCCGAAGTGGACGAGACGGAACTGAAAGATCCGTCGCAGTTCCGATTGATCGGCAATGACGATGTGCAACGCGCCGATACGCCGGACAAGGTGCGGGGCAAGCCCGTCTACAGCATCGACGCGCGGTTGCCGGGGATGCTATACGCGACGGCGAAACGCGGGCCCTTCTTCAACCGCCGTCCCATATCCGTCAACGAGGACGAAGTACTGGCGGTCCCCGGAGTGATTGCCGTGACGGAACTGGACGATGGCGCGGTCGCGGTCACCGCAACCACCTACGAAGCGGCGCTCAAGGGCGAACGGGTCCTTGACATCGAGTGGAGCAACGCCGAAGCGGACGCGAGCTTTGACAGCGCGACTGCCCTGGCCGGCCTGGTCGATGTCGCCAACGATCTGTCCGTTGAGGGATACGACGTGGGCGATTACCTGGGCGAGTCCGGCGACAGCGCGGTGCGGGCGCTGGAAAGAGCCGGGGATGTGTTCGAGCGACTTTACCGGGCCGATTTCCTGTATCACGCTCAGATGGAACCGCTCAACGCCGTCGCCAATGTGACGGACGATGGTCAAAGGCTCGAACTCTGGGCGGGTACCCAGGGACCGTCCCAGTGCATCGGCACCGCGGCGGAGGTGCTCGACATTCCGCGCGAGAACGTGACGCTGCGTCGGTCCTTCCTCGGCGGGGGGTTCGGCCGCCGGGCGGTGCGGGACCATGACTGGGCCATGGACGCGGTAAAGCTGTCGAAGCTGCACGGGGCGCCGGTGAAGAGCATCTGGAGCCGGGAATCCGACGTCGCCTCGGGCCGCTTCAAGCCGATATCGGCACAACTGCTGCGCGCGACGGAGTCCGTAGACGGACTCATCGGCGCCTACCACCAGCGAATCGTCTCCGATGCACCGTTACGCTACGTGGACTCGGAGCGCTGGGAACTGGGGCATCACGCACCCCAGATCGCGGCGCCCGAACTGATGTTTCCCCCCTACGCCGCGATATCCGATTACATGGGCGAATTCGTCAAGGTTGAATCGGAAGTCCGGGTGGCTGCCATGCGCTCGGTCGGGAACCTTCCCACGACGTTCGCCCGGGAATCGTTCGTGGACGAGTTTGCGCGCGCCAAAGGGGTCGATCCACTGGAGTTTCGAATAAGGATGTCTGCGGGGCACGACGAAACGATCCACCTCCTGGAAACAGTCGCCGAAATGAGCGACTGGGGCAGCCGGCCTGGGCTTGGCTGCGTCCTGGGCGAGGAACACTTCGCGCTGGTGGCCGAGGTCGACCTGGAAGACAGCGGCGAAATCGTTGCCAGGCGCGTCTGGGTCGCCATGAACGCCGGTGTCATCGTGCACCCGGACAATGCCGACAACCAGGTCGCCGGGGCGGTCATCCAACACCTGGGCGCCGCGCTCCGGGAGCGAATCTCCTTCACCAACGGGCGGGTAGACCAGAGCAACTACTTCGACTACCAGATCGTGAGAATGGCGCAGGCTCCGGAAGTGGAAGTCTACTTCGAACCTTCGCACGAACCCCCCAGGCAAGTTGCCGACGGAGGCGCACGGTCCATCGTCCCGGCGGTGGCTAACGCCCTGCACGATCTGACCGGCGTGAGGCTGCGCCACCTGCCTCTAAACGCGGAACGCGTACTGGCTGCGCTGGCATGAACCGGACCGCCTTTTCGCGAGTCATGCAGATCCCAGAGCAACATGGCCGAATGCTTCGAAGGCGCGTCAGCCGGCTGGCCGGTCTGATCGGAGCGATTTGCGTCGCCTCCGTCTCCTCGGCGCACCATTCCAGCACGACCTTCTACGACTACGACAACTTCATCGAATTCGAAGGCGAAGTCACCCGCGTCCTGTGGCGCAATCCTCATGTCCAGTTCTCGATCATGCGGACGTTGGAAGACGGGACCCGCGAGGAATGGTTGGCGGACTCCGCTTCGGTCAACAGCCTGCAACGGGGCGGATTCGATCGACAGCTCGTCTCTGAAGGCGACGCGGTTCGCGTGTACGGTCCTGTTTCCCGGCAGGGCCTCAAGGCGATCCGCGCGATCAACCTGATGCTCCCGAGCGGCCAGGAATACCTGATGATGGCGGGGCAAGGAGTGGGGTTTCGGTGGTCGGAAGACGCTCAGCGGGTTCGTGGCGGCCAACTTCCCGTGCCGGAGGCGGCAGACGGCGCCGCGGAGCCCGAAGGTATCTTCAGGGTCTGGTCGCCCGGCACCGACATTCGTACGCTGGAGCGCGCGGCCATGCGGCCATTGGCATTGACGGAAGCTGCCCTGGCCAGGCGTGACGCCTGGGACCCGCTGGTCGACGATCCCGGCTTGGCGTGCACCCAGCAGGGGATGCCCGGGATCATGATGAACCCCTTCCCGATACAGTTCATCGAGGGCGACGGCGTGATCCTGCTGCGCACCGAAGAGTGGGACGTGGAAAGAACCATTCACATGGATCCCTCGGCCGAACCGCCGGCGGAATCCTCCCACCTGGGTTTTTCGGCTGGCCGCTGGGAGGGCAACACCCTCATCGTTGAGACAAGCCTGATCGGCTGGCCCTATTACGACGACCGCGGCACTCCCCAAAGCCCGGATGTGCACGTAGTCGAGCATTTCACACTCAGCGACGACGCAACCCGCCTGGACTACGTGCAAACCGCCACCGATCCGGCAAACTTCCCTGAGCCGCTGGTCGACGAATTTTTCTGGATATGGGTACCGGGTGAAGAGGTCAAGCCGTACGAATGCGCCTTGTGGGAGCCAGCCGATTCGTCCGGAAACAATTAACGCCGTGCGGCGCTACAGCTTCATTCGCCCAGTCCTCCAGCTTGCGTATGCTCACGGCGCCGTAATAGCGGAGAAGCCGTCATGAATAAGATCGGATGTTTCATAGCGACCGCTGTACTTTTCCCGAGTTTGCCCGCCTCAGCCCATCATTCCTTCGTTGCGTTCGACGAGGAGTCGGCGATCACGGTGACGGGGACCGTCACGGAGTTCAGGTTCGTCAATCCGCATACCTACTTCTTCGTGGACGTGGCCAACGAGGCGGGCGAAACCGTCAACTTCAGAGTCGAGGGCGAGACGCGCAACGACCTCTATCGCAACGGGTGGCGTGACGACACTCTGGCCGTCGGCGAAGTGGTCAGCGTGACCGTGAACCCGGCCAGGGACGCGAACCGCAGGTACGGGCGTTTGCTGTCGCTGGTGAAGGCGGACGGATCGTTTTACGACATCCCGAACGAGGAGGACGAGGCCGGGAAGCGAAACAGGGTGCCGGCCGCCAGCCTCGAAGGCGTCTGGCTGCCCGTCCAGACGTTTCGCGAGATGTTCGCCAAGATCGGGCCGCTCGGAACGGAACGCGCCAGAGCCGAGCAGGCGCGGACGGAAGAAGCGCGGCTCACGCCCGCCAACGTCAGCTGCTACAACTACGCCCTGCTCCCGTTCCAGCTCGGTCGCGCGCATGTCTTCGAAATCGAGTTCGTCGGCGAAGACCTGATTCTCGTGCACGGCGAGGACCTCGAGTTCCCGCGACAGATACACCTGGACGGACGCGCGCATCCCGAGAGTGTCCCGGTGGAAGAAATGTCCTACATGGGCCATTCCATCGGTCACTGGGACGGCGACACCCTGGTCGTCGATACGCGTCACTTCAGGCCTCGCCCGGGCGGGAACACGCCGTATCCATCCGGCACGCAGAAGCACCTGGTCGAGCGCTACCGGTTGAGCGAGGACACCACGAGTATCATCATCGACTGGACGCTGGACGATCCCGAGTACCTGACGGCGGCGGTTTCTCACTCGTTCGAGTGGCAACACTCACCGCATATCGTGCGCCAACCGTGGAGCTGCGACCTCGAGGCGGCGGTGGAGTACCTGAAATAGACCGATTGGCCCCGGCAGCAGTCTTGATGTTGGAGCCGGCCACGATTGAGGTCGCCCTGAACGTCAATACGGCCATCGGCTACCAGGTAGTCTGATCGCGGGCGAGGACCGAAAAGGGAGCCATGAGACAGTTCATCACAGCAGCGGTACTGATGCTTGCACTGGCTTCGTGTTCGAATGAGCCCGGCGACGTGGCCTCACAGGAATCAGATGCGTCGCTCGCCGAAACGGACGATACGCAGCGAGAGCAGACGCGCGCCCCTACCGTGACAGGCGCCGAGCGCGACGCTTTGCTCAAGGGTCTGGAAGACTATTCGGTCGTAGTCGAGACCTGGGAGCGACGCGCACGATCGGGCAGTCTCATGCGTACCTATGAGGTGACTGCAGGGGCCGAGTTTGGTCCCGGCGAGACGAAATTCACGCCCGAGCCCGGCAAGACGTACTTCTACGTAAACGTCGGCACGCGCGGCACCCTGGATCTCGCCACCGGGGAGATATTCTCGCCCTCGGGCATGAAGGTCGTCGTGGGCGACGCCGAAACCCGGGAGGTGATCGCATCCTATGGGATTCCTGTCGCGCTGCGCAGCGCCGTGCATACGACGGCCGTCTCCCCCGACGGGCGCCATGTCTACATCATCGGGGCGAGACCGGACGGAGAACTCGAGCCGCAGGGCGAGGCCGGCACCGGTTTTCAGGTCTCGGCGAGCCTCTTGAAGGTGGACGCGCTGACACTGCAGCCCGTCAGGCAGATCGTCGCCGGCGGACGCATGCATCACGCGCAGATTTTCCAGGATCGCTACATGCTGATCGACACGTTTGCCACGGACCCGGACGGGCTCAGCGTGTTCCTGTTCGATCCACAGACCGATCAGGTCATCGGCGGCGTCCGTGCGGAAGATCTGGGCGGAGATTCCTATACGGCGTGGACGGATGACCGCTACATCTACATCCTGATGGAACCGTCCGGATACGGATTTCAGGGCGCGCGCAGGCGCATGCATGGCGAGATCACAGTGATGCCAAGCTCCTGGGTCGCCAGGCTCGACCCGAACACCTGGGAGGTGCTCCAGGAGTATCCTCATCCCGGCCATCGCGCCGACTGGATCTGTTTCGATCACGACGCCAGCCACATGTATGTGCCGAGCACGAGTTCGAACACGGTGAGCAAAATCAACATAGAGACCGGCGAGATTGCCTGGACCCGGCCGACCGGAGTGGGCCCTTACGCCTGCAACCTGAACGCCGACGGCACGGAAGTCTGGATCGCGGACAAGGGCGAAGCGACACAGTTGGTCGGCGGGCGAACGGTCACGGTGTACGAAACCGCGACCGGCGACCATCTGGACACGCTCTTCTCGGCCTATCGCGTCGACCACATCCTGCTATCGCCGGACGGCAACGAGTTCTGGGCGACCAGCAACTATGAAGGCGCGATCTATGTCTTCGACGCGCACACGCGGGAAAGAAAGGATGTAATCCAGGTACCCGGCGGCGGCGACCTGCACGGCCTGGTGTGGGTGCACTATGACGAAAACGCCGAGCCAAGGGTGGTTCGAGACCAGGGCGGTTTCCACAACGGCATCGATCCGGGCAACGGCAGTGCGTTGCTCATGAACTTACCGCGCCTGGAGTGATCAGGACGGTCGCAACTACTTGATTTGCAATGACGCGGTGTCTTCTTTCTAGGCGTTGAGCGCCTTGAGGACCTCCCTCGGACTCACCGGCAGGTGCCGGACGCGCTTGCCGGTCAGGCTGTAAAGCGCATTGGAGATGGCGGGCCCGATCGCGTAGGCGGGGCCGTCCGACGTGCCTATCCGACGACTCTCGGATGGAATGACGTGTACGTCGATGTCGGGCACGTCCGCCATTCGCGCGATCCGGAAATTGTGGAAGTTGCTCTGTTCCTGCTTGCCGTTTCTGAAGGTGATTTCCTCGGATGTCGACGCGCCGAGGTAGAGCATCAGCTGCCCAAGAAACGAGTTCTCTGCATTGCTGGGCTCCACGACTACGGCGTAGCTGGCGACGGCCCAGATTTTCGTGGGCTTGACGACGCCGGTGCGTTCATCGAGATCGATCTCCACCGCCAGGGCGTAGCTCGCGCTGCCCATGGCGCAGCCGAGGCCGGGCCGGCCGTCCCAGTTGCAGCGCTCCTTCAGCGTGTCGAATACCAACTGGGATTCCGGTTGACCCTCGAACAGCATGCGCCGGTACTCCAGCGGGTCGATTCCCGTCTCGTGGGCCATCTCGTCGACGAAGCACTCTCTCGCAAAGGCGGTAGCGACGCCACCGATACCGCGCATGGCGCAGACCCGCGTGTCCGTGAACTCCATGACGACGTCGCCGCGGAACTTCTCCACCGCAGGGTAGATGGCGCCATTCCAGAAACTCGCCGCCAGGTAAGGTCTCGAGCCGCCGCTCTCGAAGCGCTCGGGATCTCCCCAGCGCAACGGCTCGTCCGAAACCGTGCGATGCAGGAAGTTGTCTATCGCGCCCCTGTCGTTGCGCGTAGCCGTCACGAGATGGGCGCCGTGGGGCCGGTAGTGGCCCGCGATCAGGTCGTTCTCGCGGCTCCAGATGACCTTGACCGGCGCCTCGTACTTCTTTGACAACATGGCGGCTTCCACGAAGTTGTCGTGGGAGCGAACGGCCTTGCGACCGAAGCCACCGCCCATGAAGTTGCGGTGCAGAGTGACGTTCTCGACGGGAATCCCGAGCACCTCCGCCACTCTCATCCGAGTCTGGGTGGGGCCTTGCGTGCCGGCCCAGACCTCGGCCTTCTGACCGTTGTCGGTGACATCGACGACTGCGTTCATGGTCTCCATCTGGGCGTGATACATGAATCCAGTGGTGTAGAGGCGCTGGTGCACCTCGTCGGCCGATGCAAGCGCCTCGTCGAGACCTTCCGCCTGGCCGACCTGGCCCCGCAGGCGCGCGCGCCAGTGGCCCATGACGTCGATGCCTTCCCGGGACTCGTCATAGGCGATCGCCTTGAGCCGTTCGAGCTCTTCGTCGCTGTTGTAGCTGGCGTCCTGCTCGGCGTGGCTCCATTCCACCTGGAGGAGCTTCTCGCCCTTGAGCGCGGCCTCGTACGTTCCGGCGATGACCGTGACGGAATCCCGTATGACGTCCACCCCGATGACGTCGGGCAGGGCCAGCACCTCTTCCTCGTTGACGATCCGCACGACCTCGCGGTTCCCGAAATGATTGCGCCTGGATGTCGCGAACAGCATCCCGGGCAATTGCACGTCCATGCTGAACATCTTCTCGCCGTTCATCACGCCGCCGAACACCTTGCCCGGCGTGTCCCGGCGCTGGATGTCTGGATTGTTGACGATGCGGTAACCCTCGACGCGCTTGTACTCGGACTCGTCGACCTCGGGCAGCGTTTCCGGCACGTTGCCGAGCGTAGAAACCTCGCCGTAGGTCATGCTGCGGCCGCTGGGTGCATGCACCACCAGGCTCGGTTCGGTATGCACCTCGCCGATGGGCACGCCCCATTCGTCCGCCGCCATCTGCATGACGGTCTTGCGGATCTGCGCGCCGGAGAAGCGCAGCTTCTCGTAGAACGTCGAAATGGCGTCGCTGCCGATGGTCAGCATGAAGCCGTAATAGCGGGGATTGCCGTACAGTTCGTCGCTGAGCGGCGAGAACTCAATGTCGACGAGATTCCAGTCCGCATCGAGCTCCTCCGCGATGACCATGGGTACGCCGGTGTACGAGCCCTGCCCCATCTCGCTGGCGTGGGTGTAGATCGTGATCCGGGTATCGGGCGTGAGAATGACGTAGCTATTGGCCACGGCGCCGCTACCGGGTGTCTGCGCGCCGGCCAGACCGAGCTTCGATGCCAATGGAATCGCAAACGCCAGGCCGGCGCTTGTCTTGAGGAAATCCCGCCGCGTCTGATTGCCTGCTTGAATCGTCATGCCTGCATCTCCTCTGCCGCGGTCTGAATAGCCTTGACGATGCGGGGATACGTGCCGCACCGGCAGAGATTGGAGTTCATGTGCGTGACGATCTCCTCCCGCGTTGGGGAGGCATTCCTTTGCAAGAGATCCAGCGCGGCCATCATCTGACCCGGTTGGCAGAAGCCGCACTGGGGCACCTGCTCGGCGATCCACGCCTTCTGGATGGGATGCACGTCGCCCTCCGGGCCATCGGGGGAGAGCCCTTCAATGGTAGTGATTGCACGGCCTTCCAGGGTCTGAGCCTGGATCTGACAGGAGAAGGTCCGTCCCCCATCCAGGTGTACGGTACAAGCGCCGCACATGGCCATACCGCAACCGAACTTGGTGCCGGTAAGACCCAGGTGATCCCTGAGAATCCAGAGCAACGGCGTATCGGGTTCCACGTCCACCGAGACGGCCTCGCCGTTGACAGAAAAATTGACGTTCATCGAGCACCCCCGCGCTGCTGGGT
>VYEH01000061.1:0-9496 GCA_009843005.1 Pseudomonadota bacterium
GGGTGGTATGGGTGGAGGCGCCGCGGCCGACGGGCCCGTCCCGGTCCAGTTCTTCATGCCCTCGCAGCGGCGCTCCGAAGTCGCCCTCGTCATGATTCCCGGCGGAGGGCTGCCATCGTGGAGTTACACCACCACCCCGGACGGCCGCGAGGGCTGGGCGCAGCAGTTTGCCCGTGCCGGGGTCCCCGTCTACCTGTTCAATCCACCGGCGGGATTCCGCGAGGAACTCGGCCGTTGGACCAGGGAGACGGTCTGGCCGCTGTGGGGTATGGGGCCGGAGTTCGGGACCCCCTACCCCGACGGCAAGCACCCGATCGAGGCCATCGACAATCTGCATGCCTCCTTCTACATCGCCCGGGCGCCGGGCGGCGCGGCGCACCTGCGCTCGCTGCTGGATGAGATCGGCCCCGCAGTGGTGCTCGCCCATTCCGCCGGCGGCGGTGCGATGTTCTCCGCGGCCCGGGCGCTGCATCCCAACCTGCGCGGCACCATCGCCGTGGAGACGACCAATTGCCCGACGGACGAAGCCGCGCTCGAAACGATCTACATCGAGGGCGGCCGGGCTTTCCTGAGCCTCTGGGGCGACAACCTCGACCGGGGCGCCCCGAGCATGCTGACCCGCTATGCATCGTGCCGGGAGGCAGGCGATATCGTGTCGGCGGCGGGAGGCCGCGCGCAGACCGTCCACCTGCCGGAGGACCGCGGTATCGCCGGCAACACGCACCTGATGATGCAGGACAGGAACAATACCGAGATCGGCGAAATGATCCTCGAATGGCTTCGCGCGGAATTCGGCGGTTCCGGTTAGCCCAGCGTGTTTATCGACCGGCCATCGAGCCAGGCACGGATGTTTTCCACGGCGGTTCGGAAGAAAATCCGGTAATTCTCGACGGTCACGAAGCCCACGTGCGGCGTGATGACGGTATTTGGCGTTCGCCGCAACGGGTGGTCCAGCGGCAGGGGCTCGACATCGAAGACATCCAGTCCGGCACCGCCGATGGCTCCGGCTTCCAGCGCCTCCACCAGGGCCCGCTCGTCAACGATAGGCCCGCGCGAGGTGTTGATCAGGCAGGCCGAGCACTTCATCAACTCGAATTCCCGGCGGGAAATCAGCGCGCGCGTGCTGTCGGCAAGGCGCATGTGGATAGTCACCACATCCGATCTGGTCAACAGCTCTTCCTTTTCCGCGAATTCGGCGGGGGTGCCCGCGCACCGTTCGGGCGTCAGGTTCGGGCTCCAGGCGATGACGGTCATACCGAACGTATGGCCCACCCGGGCGACCTGGCTGCCAAGGCGGCCCAAGCCGATAATGCCGAGCGTCTTGCCGTAGAGCCCCTCGCCGAGAGTCGTTTGCCAGTTGCCGGATTGGAGCGCCCGTTGTTCCGCGGTGATTCTCCGGGCCAGCGCCACGATCAGGCCCCAGGTCAGTTCCGCGGTAGGGTGCGGCAATATCGGCGAGCCGGAAACCACCACGCCCTGTCGCCTGGCTGCCGCGACGTCTATGGACGCATTGACCATGCCCGGGGTGAACAGGTGCTCCAGGTTGGGCAACCTCTTCAGGAGCGATTCCGGAAAGGGCGTGCGTTCACGCATCACGCAAATGATTTCGAAATCCCGGAGCCGCTCCACGAGCGCGTTTTCGTCCTCCAGGTGGTCATTGAACACGGAAATGGAAACGTCGTCGGCCAGGGGCGACCAGTCGGTCATCGCAAGCGCCACGTTCTGGTAGTCGTCAATGATGGCGAGTCGTTTCATGGTCGTTCAAGGGCGAAATGGGTAGTTCCGTGGACAGGCTGGCGGGGCTAACGGGGCGATGGCGCGAACCGGCCCGATGGTATCATCGCGGCGTTGTTTCCATGGATTTCGAGGTGACGGTGTTGCAGGTCAAAATCTGCATAGTCCTCGTCGCAGCGTCATCGACCCTTGTTGCATTTGGCGCCGCGGCGCACCACTCGGTGGCCTACTACGGCGATGAATACACCGAGGTCAGGGGCGTGATCGTGGACGTGGATTGGATCAATCCCCATGTCAGGTTGACCGTGGAGGCCGAAAACGGTGCAGAAACCTGGCGCATGGAAGGCAGTTCGGTCTATCCGCTCAGGGGCGCCGGTGTCACTGCGGACCAGGTGCCGGTGGGCACACGCGTCACCGCGATCGGCAAACCGTCCACGCGTGAAGACTTCATGATGCTGGTCGAGACCATCCGCCTCGAAAACGGCCGCGAACTGCCCTTCTGGGACTTGGTGGGACGCGTTCCGCGGGAACTCAGGGTGGTGGACGCGGCCGCCGAGGACAGGGGCATCTTTCGCGTGTGGAGCGTGCCGTATCAGAACATCCAGCTACAACTCGACCAGCTGGGAACACAGCCCTTCACGGATGCCGCCATCGCCAGCCGGGCGTCGTGGAACCCGCTGGACAACTTCGCCACTCGCTGTGAGCCGGAGGGCATGCCCCGAATCATGGTGAACCCCCACCCCTTCGAGTTTATCGACCGGGGCAATGAAATCACGCTGCGAACGGAACTCTACGACATTGTCCGAACCATACACATGGACCGGGAAGCGCCGCCCGACGAAGAGCCCTGGTCCCGTCTCGGGTACTCGGTGGGCACCTGGGAAGACAACGACCTCGTCGTCACCACGAGCAGGGTGAACTGGCCCTGGTTCGACAACGCAGGCACGCGGCAAAGCGAACAAGCGGTGGTTACGGAGCGGTTCACGCTGAGCGAGGATCAGACTCGGCTTGACTTCGAGGTCAGCGTCGTGGACGACGCCACCTTTTCCGAGCCCGCGGTCCTTCGCGGCTACTGGTTGGCGTTGGGCGAGTCGATAGCCGTTTACGATTGCGTTCCGGTGGATCGTTAACACGTGACGGGCGCCCGGAGCACGTAGCCATGCCGTACCTGCTCGGACTGCTTGGCCTGATCGTTACGGTGCTTATCCTGCTCAGCCGCCTGGCCGACGCCGGAATCGACCTGGGCGGCTTGAATCCGTTTCTCTGGCGGCGCCGACGCGCCTGGCGCCAGAAGTTCGAGGCCAATCCGCTGTTCGGCCTCGATCAGCCCATGGACGTGGCGGCTGTACTCGCCGTCGGCGTCGCCAAGGCGGATGGCGACATGAGCACGCAGCAAAAGCAGGCACTGCTCGAGGGCTTCCAGCAGACCTTCAATATCGATATACGAGCAGCGGAAGATCTACTCTCTTCCAGCGCTCACCTGGCGGGTGACGGAAGGATTCTCAGGGATCAGGTCCACGACGTGGTCGCCACAAACAAGGAGCACTTTTCCGACAAACAAATCGAATCAACCCTGTCGTTGCTGAAGAAAATCGCGGCGGTGGAAGGCGCATCCGACCGGCAGCGGGAGCTGATCTCCAACGTAGAGGCTTCTCTCCGCGACCAGCCGTCGACCGGGACGTGGGAATGATTTCGGCAACCATAGTCCCGGTTTCTTGTAATTAGCATAAATTGGACTTGCGATGATTCAGACTCAACTCAATGCCATGTGGCTACGCGTACTGGCCGGCACCCTTGCACTTGGTTTTTCCGCCATCTGTGCTGCACAGGCGCCCGGTACCGAGCCGCTATTCGACTACCGTGCCGCAGCGGATTACAGCACTGCCAACGAGGGCGTCTCGATGCTGGTCATGCAGTCCGGCGAGATCGTCTTCGAGGAATACGCGAACGGCGGTGGCCCCGACACCCCCTGGGTGACCGCCAGCGGCACGAAGAGCTTCTGGGGAGTCCTGCTGGCCGCCATGGTGCGGGATGGCGAGGCCCGGATCGACGAACTGGTATCCGATACGATCACCGAGTGGCAAACGGATCCGCTCAAACGCGAGATCACCGTCAGCCATCTGCTCTCCATGACCGACGGGCTGGCCGGACAGGAGCCCGGACCGGACCCGGTCGAGACCTACGCAGAGGCCGTCGCCCTGCCCACGGTCAGCCGGCCGGGCACAACGTTTGTGTATCGTCCCGCGTCGTTCCAGATTTTTGGGGAGTGGGTCCGCCGCAAGGTGGCCGGCCGGTACAGCGATGCGGTCGAATACATGCAGGCGCGCATCTTCGATAACCTCGGTATCGCGCCTGCGTACTGGCCGACGGAGGCAGACGGCATGCCTCGAATGCCTTCAAGTTCCGAATGGACGGCCCGTGACTGGGCCGTGTTCGGGGAGTTCGTTCGTCTCGGCGGCAACTGGAACGGTGTGCAACTGGTGGATCCCGATGCGCTTGCAGCCAACTTCGTCGGCACGGCGGCCAACAAAGCCTACGGTCTCGGTTGGTGGCTGGCGCAGCCCATACCGGAGGGCGTGATTGAGCAGCCTTCCCGGACCGCATTCCTGAACTCGCTGTCCGACGACCAACGAATTCCCGACGACGTGGTCATCGCGATGGGGGGCGGCAATCAGCGAATGTATATCAGTCCTTCACTGGAACTGGTGATCGTTCGCCAGCAACGAATTACCCGCGCGGGACCGGTTCGAAGCGAGTTCCTTGATCAGGCATTCTGGCAACACTTGCTGGAGGGGGGGACATGACTCGTTCAGCCCTGCTTTTCCTTGCCAGCCTCGCCTGCTGCAGTGCATGGGCCCACCACAGCGCGACCGGAGTGTTCGATACCGGCCGGACGATCGAGGTGAGCGGCACTGTCGAGTCCTTTTCGTGGCGCAATCCGCACGGCCTGATCGTGCTCGCCGGCGACGACGGCAGGGAATGGCACGCCGAGACGACTGCGGTCAGCATGATGCGTAACCGCGGGGTTTCCACGGATGAAATGCTCGCGGTCGGCGACCGCGTCACCCTCGCAGGGTCGCCCCATGTCCGCGATATTCCCGAGATCGAGGCGCGCAACATACTTCTGCCGAGCGGATACGAGTTCGATTTCGGCAGCGGCAACCCTCACTTTGCGGCAGGCAGGAACGGAAATCTCATGGGTCGAGTCGCCTACGAAACTACGGTCGTCAACGCAACCGCCGCCGACGGAATCTTCCGGGTCTGGAGCACGGTCATGAGCGATCCCGACTCTTTTCCGATGTTCAGGGGCGGTTACCCGATGACGCCCGCGGGCGAAGCAGCGCTTGCTACTTGGAATCCACTGGACAACGATCTGCTGCGCTGTGGCACCAAGGCCATGCCGCTGATCATGATCACGCCCTTCCCCATCGACTTCGTACGCCAGGGCGACGATATCCTGATGCGTATCGAGGAATTCGATGCGCGGCGGACGATTCACATGACCGACGATGTTGTTCCGCTGGAGGAACACACGCAGCTCGGCTATTCACGGGGTCGTTGGGAGGGTGAGACGCTGGTCGTTGAGACTGACAGGATCCATGCCCATTACCTCGACATGGATGGTGCGCCTCAGAGCGATCAGATCACCCTGGTGGAACGCTTCACCCCCAATGAAGACTACAGCCGCCTCGACTATCGCATCACGATTACCGACCCGGTGAATTATTCCGAAACGTTCGATTTGACGCGCTATTTCGTATGGCGGCCGGAGATGCGGGTACACCCGTTCGAGTGCCTGGAGCGTTACTAACGATCGTAACCGTTACCGTCGTAGCGAGCCCCGGTTCTTGTTGAAGGCAATCACGGCTCGGCTACCCTGGACCAACGGCCACCGGAAACCCTTAGATTGGAATAGTCTCCGATAAAACTCCTGAAGTATTCTTTTGTCTCCTTGTCCACGCAGAACAGGTAGCAGCCTTTCTGGCCTCGAGTCATCAATGTCCGGTAAGTGTTCTTGATGATTCGATCCGCCAACTTCCTGGCAGTATCCGGATCGTTCCTGAGCATCTTCTTGTAACCGTGAATGGATCTGTCCTGCGATGAGCGCTTGCCCGCGTCCGTGACCACACGTCCATTGCGCACTACCAGGTCTTCTCCGATCACTACGCCCACATAGTCGAGTTCCAATCCCTGGCAGGTATGTATACAACCGATCTCGGAAACAGAGTCCGACGAGACGATCCAGAGCGAACCGTCCTTATCGAGATTCCAGCGCATGTAAAAATCATGCTCCGGAATGACTACGTCTTCGATTTCCGGTTGCTTTTTCCCCTTCCAGTCCCAGCAGTAGCCCGCCACCATGCGAGCCTTGTTGCTATTGCGATTGAGTTCGACGATTCGCCTCCTGACTTCGTTTGGCGAATCGAATACCTGGAAATCGTAGTCGATGCCGGAAAGCGTTTGGTTCGCAGTCTGCTCGATCTGTAGTGCATGGTTGACCCACGACAGATAACCATCTGAGCCGTTACAGCGAAACTGCGACTCAAGCTTCAACTCCGTCAGGTTTGCACCGGCCTGCGTCGCCCAGTGCCGAATTTCTTCCCGATCACCAATGTCCTTGAGCGTGACCCGCTGATCCTGGTCAAGGAAAAAAATGGTCAGTCTCGCAGCTCGAATGATCTCCTTGACTTGATTCTCACCCAGGTTCTGGAAGATGCCCGATTTTTCGTTCAACCGGTGCGCCTCGTCTACTACCAGACAATCCAGCGCATCGGACGCGGTGTCCACATAAGCACCAGATCCTCTGAAGAGATTCGTTATATGAGTTTTCGAAAACGTGCCCGTCAGCTTGCTTTCGTAAACGGCCCTCGGTGCGGCATTGCGTGTCACGTAGTGCGCCAGATACTGCCGCCTGGTCAGTTCAACCAAGAGATTGATCGCCACCACGGACTTGCCAGTTCCGGGACCGCCCTCGACCAACAGCACTTCCTTGCTGCCGCGCTTTGCTCGTTGCGCCAATTCGAGAGCAGTCTCATAGACAACCTTCTGGTCATCAATCATCTCGAATTCGCGATTGCCTTGCAGAAGCGAAACCAGATGGTCCGCCAGGTTCTTCGACGGTTTCAGTTTTCCGTGTTCGATCCTGTAAAGGATTTTGGATTTGTCGCCGTACTTGACGTGTCGCTTCAGAAAATCCCGCAGATGCTGCACGTCACTGCGAACGAACAATGGCGCCTGGGCCATGTGCTCGCTGTAGAAAGGAGACTTGACCTCGGCCGAATCCAGACAATTGTGGAGATAGGCGCAAGGATGCAGAGTGATTTGGCCTTGCTGAACCTCAACGTTGAAATCCCGGATCAACGCTGCATAGGTCCACGCTTGATAAGAGGGATGGGTGACCTCCCGGAGACCCCTTCCAATGAACGTCTTGACGATCGCGTCTTTCTGCGTCGCGTCCACTTCGGTCCACTGCTTTAGTTCGACGATAACAGCAGTGTCCTGCTGGTCGGCATCCGCTCCCGAAAGGATGAAATCGACGCGTTTGGACGTGAGAGGTACCTGGTACTCGATGGCTACGCCTGCATCGTCCGGGATACCCCCCGACTCCAATACGCTGTTCATGTACAGCATCGAGTATTTCCAGGATTCTATTTCCGACCTGGACGTGCTGTAACCAAGTCGAGATGCAAACGCATCGAGTATCTTCTGCTCGATCTGGTTTGAATGGACGTCCTCGGAGAATTCAGCCCGAGACGCGGAATAGACAATCATCTAACAATCCACATGCCTGCTTTAGCTGGCGCCAAAGTATCGTGAGCAAAGCCAGAGCTTGCAAGACAATCACGACTACCTTACCTGGTAAGATCGACGCTCAACCTATTCGCGCAAACACTTATGGAAGACCCGGGCAGCGCTCAAGTTCGCAAGGCTGCGTTCGATTGGCTCAAGCTGCAGATCGCTCGATTTGGCGACACCCTCTCCCGGACGACGCTTGAGCAGGGCTTCGACTTTCAGGGCACGCGAGTCCGTCTCGTCGGGCCCCAAGGAATTTTCAAACCGGCGTCGATCAGGTATTTCCCGATCTCCATTACGACTACGACCAAGGGCCCATACCAGGATTCATTCGACCCCGACGGAAACTTCCTGCAGTACAGCTATCGCGGCACGGATCCTGAATTTCACGAGAACCGGCGTCTGCGCGATGCCATGGTGAATCGCATACCGCTCATGTATTTCTTTAGCACTCTCCCAGGCAAGTATCTTGCTGTGTTCCCGGTCTTTGTTGTCGGCGACGACCGTGGTCGACTGAGATTCACTGTAGCGGCGGACGATCTGTTACATCTGGACTATGAGCGCGATGATGCCGACGAATCGCTTCGCCGCAAATACGTTACAAGGCAAGTCCGGCAACGACTCCACCAGCGATCTTTTCGCGATCGCGTTCTGAGAGCCTATCGGGAAACTTGCTCGGTTTGTCGCCTGCGACACACCCGGCTGCTGGATGCGGCACACATCGTCCCGGACGCGGATGAAGGTGGTGAACCGGTGGTCAGTAACGGCCTGTCACTCTGCAAAATCCACCATGCAGCCTTTGATGGGGAATACTTCGGCATTCGGTCAAACTACCGAATCGTTGTGAAACCGGAAATCCTGGAGGAGAAGGACGGTCCGATGCTGCGGCATGGCCTGCAGGAGATAAACAACCGTAAGATCATCGTCCCCCGGCAGTTCAATCAGCGACCGGATCCGGAACGACTCGAGCAGCGATTCACGTCGTTTGCAGAGTCAGCAGACATCTAATCCGCATCCGATAGCGACCGCTGACAGAACTCCAAGTAGATCGCAATGCTATCTGGGTCCCGTCACAAAGATGGCTTCATCGTCTCGAGGTAACTCGAACACCATTCCGTCCGTCGTAAGCACAGCGTCGTCGGGCAATTCCCGCCTGAAGATCTGCTACATCATGTATTACGAGGGCGCTGGAACCAGATGGTAGAGCGCCAGCAATCCGACATCGGCGCTCTCTGCCAGCACCACCAACAGGACATCATACGCCTATGCAGCCGAATTGCTTGCGATTTTCCTCGTAACAAGTATGCTCTTAAGAGCCTATTATCTTATTTAAAGTACTATCTAGAGCATATGACCGCCAGAAACATGCTTACGACCGCGCCGCCCTACGCCGTAGAGGACGCCTTGAGGCGCCTGGGCTCCAACCTTCGAACCGCCAGAATTCGCAGAAAGCTGACGATCAGGGAGGTTGCCGAGAAGATTGGTACGGGTCCGCGCCCCGTGTCGGACGCCGAAAAGGGCAAGCCGTCCACCGGAGTGGCCGTCTATGTTGCGCTGCTCTGGACCTATCGCCTGTTAAATCGGCTCGATGACGTTGCCGATCCGGCACTTGACAAAGAGGGTTTGGCCCTCGCCCTGGACAGGGAACCGGTCCGTGCACGCAGATCGAACCTTCTGGACGACGACTTCTAGAGTCTTCCGATGAACGACGAGTGCTACGTATACATCGTATTGCCTGGCGAGACGGAGTTCGTGACGGCCGGCCGGTTTGTACTGACGACCGATCGACGTGGTATTCCAACAGGCAGGTTCGTATATGGTCGAAGCTACCTCGCACGCCCTGACGCCGTTGCCATTGATCCTGTGGACCTGAGACTCACTTCTGAGAATTTTGAGACCAGGCAACATCGCGGCGTGTTTGGTGCGTTGCGCGATGCGGGACCGGACTACTGGGGCCGGCTGGTGATCG
>VYEH01000061.1:9506-15919 GCA_009843005.1 Pseudomonadota bacterium
ACATACCGGACAGGCAATTCTCGGCGAACTCGACTACCTGTTGTATGCACCGGAAAACCGCACGGGCGCACTGAGTTTCGGACTGAATCATGAACCGCCGGCGCCTCGCAGAAGGATTGCCACCACGTTGGATTTGGCCGATCTGCAACGAATGGCCGACGCAATCATCGCCGACGATGAATTTCCAATGGACCCTGATACCGAGCAAGCAAGGCTGCTGCTTCTCGCCGGCTCATCCATGGGCGGCGCCCGTCCGAAGGCGGTCGTTCAGGATAACGATGACTTGTGGGTAGCGAAATTCAACCGGCCGGATGACCGTTGGAATCATGCGCGAGTAGAGCACGCGATGCTCATTCTTGCCCGCGAGTGTAATGTGTCCGTGGCGGAAAGTCGCGTCGATACCGTCGGTGGCCGTGACGTTCTGTTGGTTAAACGTTTCGACCGCAAAAGGTCAGACGATGGCTATCGTCGCGCCCGTTTCCTGAGCGCGCTTACCTTACTGCGAGCGGATGACGCCCATCACCACCGGGATAAATGGTCATACGCCCTGCTTGCAGAAGAACTGCGGCGAATTTCTTCGCAACCGGAGCAGGATGCTCAAGAACTCTTTCGGCGAATGTGCTTTAACGCGCTGATATCCAATACTGACGATCAC
Source organism: Pseudomonadota bacterium (assembly GCA_009843005.1). GTDB lineage: Bacteria > Pseudomonadota > Gammaproteobacteria > Steroidobacterales > Rariloculaceae > UBA6522. The sequence continues at coordinate 10,162 of VYEH01000061.1, forward strand.
CCGCGTAACCACGCCGTCATCGCATTGAACACGGACTGGGGTCTCTCACCCGCCTACGATCTGAACCCATCCATGCCGGTAAGCATCGAACGCCGCGACCTTGCACTCATTTGCGGCGACATGGGCCGCTATGCCCACCGAAACAACCTGCTCTCGCAGCATACCCGGTTCCTGATCGATCGTGCCCATGCGGAGTCGACGATTCAAATCATGGAACAAACGGTGCGCAATCGGTGGTACGCCATTGCCAGAGCCCACGCGGTAACGGAGAAAGACTGCGAACGCATATCAAGGGCGTTTGCCTATCCCGGATTCCGGCTTGAAATTGCCCGGTAGGTCAATTCCCAGCTTGGTACGATCTCCCTCTAATTCAACCCCCGCCTCTCCAGCAGCGGCTCCACATTCGGCTCCCGGCCGGCAAAGTTACGGAACTGGCTCAGCGCTTCCTCGGCGCCGCCCCGCGACAACAGCGTGTCCCTGAAGTGCTGGCCGTTCTCGCGGGTCATTCCGCCGTTCTCCTTGAACCACTCCACGCTGTCGGCATCGAGCACCTCGCTCCAGATGTAGGAGTAGTAGCCAGCCGAGTAGCCGCCCATGATGTGGGAGAAATAGGTCAGGCGGTAGCGGGGCGGCACGGTGGCGAGATCGGCGCCCGCCGTAGCCAGCGCGTCGGCCTCGAACTGCATCAGTTCGTCCGCCGAGGGGACCTGGTCGGCGGGAAGCTGGTGCAGCGCCTGGTCGGTGATGGAGGCAGCCAGGTATTCCGTCGTCGCATAGCCCTGGTTGAATTGCTCTGCGGCCAGGACCCTGTCCAGCAGATCCTGTGGCATGGGCTCCCCGGTCTCGTAGTGCAGTGCGTAGTTCGCCAGCACTTCAGGCCACGTGGCCCACATCTCGTTAACCTGGGATGGGTATTCCACGAAGTCACGCGGCACGCTCGTCCCGGCAAAGGAGGGATAGGTCACGTTCGAGAACATACCGTGCAGCGCATGCCCGAATTCGTGGAACGTGGTGATGACCTCGTAGAAGGTCATCAATGTCGGTTCGCCCTCGGGCGGTTCGGGGATATTGAGGTGATTCGCCACTACCGGCAGCTTGTTCTCCAAGTGTGACTGGCTGACGTAGGCATTCATCCATGCGCCGCCACGTTTGGACTCTCGCGCGTACGGGTCAAAGATGAACAGGCTCAGTGTGGACCCATCGTGGTCAAACACCTCGAATACGCGTACGTCTTCCTGGTAGACCGGTAGATCGAAGCGCTCCTGGAACGTGATACCGAATATCTGGGTTGCAGCGTAGAACACGCCATTCTCCAGCACGCTGTTCATCTCCAGGTAGGGCTTGAGCTGCGAGGCGTCGAACTGGAATCGCTCCCGCCTGACTTTGTCGGTATAGAAATCCCAGTCCCAGGCCGCCAGTTCGAAGTCGCCGCCCTCGGCCTCGATCATGGCCTGCAGGTCGGCCGCCTCTCGCTCGGCGTTGGCGACGGACGGCGGCGTCAGCGACGCCAGGCGTTCGTTCACCGCCGCAACGGTCTTCGCGGTCTGATTGTCGAGAATGTAGTCGGCGTGGGATTCGTAACCCAGCAGCGCCGCCCGTTCGGCGCGCAGGGTGGCCGTGAGACTCAATACTTCACGGTTGTCGTAGTCGCCGCCGCGATTGCCACGGCTCATGGAGGCCGCCAGCATCCGCTCCCGCAGATCGCGGTTTTCCAGTGCCGCCATGAGCGGCTGCTGGGTGGTATTGACCATGGGGATGACGTATTGGCCGGGCAGATCCCTCGATTCCGCCTCGTCCGCAGCACCCTCGATCTGTGCCTCGGTCAGGCCGGCGAGTTCTTCGCGGGTGTCCACGACCGTGTACATCGCATTGACCTCGTTCAGCACGTTCTGGCTGAACTCGGTCTCAAGCTCCGCCAGTTCCGTGTTGATGGCCCGCAGCCTCACCTTCTGCTCTTCAGACAGCTCAGCGCCGGCACGCACGAAGTCGCGATGGGTTTCTTCCACGAGGCGCAACGATTCGGGGTCGAGGCCCAGTCCCTCACGATTGTCGTACAGGGTCTTGACGCGATCGAACAGCGCGCCATTGAGCAGGATCCGATCGCGGTGCTCGGATAGCTGCGGAGCGATCTCCACCTCGATTGCTTGCATCTCATCGTTGGTATGCGCCGACATGAGGCCGAAGAAAACACGCGAGACCCGATTCAGAATCTGGCCCGACAATTCCATCGGTACCAGCGTGTTCTCGACCGTGGGCGCCTCGTCCTGATTGACGATCGCGTCGATCTCCGCAAGATGCTCGGCCATGCCCGTTTCGAATGCAGGCAGATAGTGGCTGTCGTCGATCCTGTCGAACGGCGGGTACTGCAGGTACAGGGGGCTCTCAACGAGAAACGGGTTTTCGCCTGACATGGTTTCTGAGGTATCTCCCATTTCGGTCGTGGCATCGGTGCCGGTTACATTCGGAGACGAGTCGGCCTCGGATTCCGTCATGGAATCCTCCACCTGTTCGTCGGTGCAGGCCGTCATCAAGAAAAAGGCGACAATGGTCGCAGCGGGGCGATTGCAATTCCTGTTCATTTTTAACTCAACCTCATGTCCTGCCGCTTATCATGCGCTGATTGTCGCGTGCGGTCTGCTCCAAGGCTAACAGACAGCGCGAGTAATGCTCCATCAACTTAATAACGCCGTATCAGTGGCCAAATATAATGGAGTCAGGCCATGCAATCATCGACAGTAGATCGGAAAGGGAATTCGCCATGATTGACCTGTACACCGCCGCGACGCCCAATGGCTGGAAAATCTCCATCATGCTGGAAGAGTGCGGGTTGCCCTATACCGTTCACCCCATCGACCTGATGGCCAACGAACAGAAAACCCCCGAATTTCTCGCCATGAATCCCAACGGCCGGATTCCGGTGATCGTGGACCGGGAGAACGACAATTTCACGTTGTTCGAATCCGGCGCCATTCTGCTCTACCTGGCGGAAAAGACCGGGAAGTTCCTTTCCGGCGACGACAACGCCCGCGCCTTGCATATTCAGTGGCTGATGTTCCAGATGGGCGGACTGGGTCCGACGATGGGGCAAGCCAACGTGTTTTTCCGCTACATGGAGGAACGAATCCCCACCGCAATCAATCGCTACCAGTCGGAATCGCGCCGCCTGCTGGAAGTACTGGACACCCGTCTCGCGGAGAGCGAATACCTCGCCGGGGACTACTCCGTCGCCGATATTGCCAACTGGACGTGGGCGCGAGGCTACTTCTGGCCGGGGCTGTCCATTGACGGCCTCGACAACCTGCAGCGCTGGCTCTCGGCCATTGAAGAGCGGCCCGCCGTGCAGAAAGGCGTCAGCATCCCGACCCGGGACAACTACGACATGGCGATCGGCGTTTCAGGCGATCCCGAGGAATTCGCCAGGGAAGCGCGATCGCTCGTCAACACCGGCGAGCGAGAATGATTGCTCCGGGAGCCTGCCGTCACACGTAGGGCGCCAGCACGTCGGAAAGACTGATCTCCCAGGAATCGGCCAGGTGACGGAGGGCGACGCTTTCGGAGCCGGCGAGTTCCGCGTCGGCGCCCGCGATGCGGAGCGACATGATGAGCGTCAGTTCCTGCAGATCCGCATCGGTTATCAATTCTGCGCGGTAATCGATGTACTCCAACTTGAGTTCCCGGTCGTCAAGGGCCAGTGCAACTTCCGCTGTCGACTCGGCAATGTACGCGTACTCGTCGGAAACATCCGGTGCATTGTAGGCATAGGTCATTTCGCGGCAAATATCCGCGTAGACCTTTCGAACCCGCTCCCGTTCGTCGGAAGCAAACTCACCGTCAATGCACGCCACCGCGACCGCGCACTGCAGCACCGCTTCGGGTGTATCGGCTTCGTAGCGATGCGGTTCGAACAAGCTTTCGTTCATGTGGCCCCTTGCCCTGTTCAACATCAGAGAACCGTTCGGCGGGCATAGTCTATATGCTCGCGCCTGTTCTCGCGCCTCCCTGCTGATATCGAAGTTATTATGTGAACAACTATTGGATGGAAACGGGTGGACGATTGGAGGATGTCGTGAGCGATAAGGAAACCGGCCGTGTGCACTGGAGTTTCTGGGTCATCGGCGCTGTCGCGCTGGTGTGGAACGCGATGGGCGTCGTGAATATTTTCATGCAAATGAATCCGGATGTGCTCGCAACCTATCCGGAATCGCATCGCACGATCGTGGCCAGCCAGACGGGATGGATTTCCGCGAGCGTCATGATTGCCATTTTCGGCGGGACGCTCGGTTGCGTCCTGCTTCTGCTGAGAAAGGCCATTGCGATATGGCTATTCTACGCGTCGCTGATTGCCATGATCGTGGTCGTCGCCCATACACTGGGTCTGCGGGTCGACCTCAGTGCCTCCGACATCGTGTTGATAATCGTGATGCCGGTGGCCGTAGCGGTGCTATTGGCCTGGTATTCGAGGTGGACCGCGATCAAGGGTTGGATCGCTTGATGCGTGTCCCGCAACCCCAATGGTACGCATACCAGCGGTCTTGTAGCACGGCGCAAGCATCAGCCTGCCGCACTCTTGCGTCTGGCTACCCTGCTTGCTCTCGGGAAAATCCGGATTACCGCGAGTCGATGAGCGTCTCCACGCCCAATTGGTTCAGCAGGAAGGCGTATCGCTCGGCCGTTTCCAGGTAGCGCTGAAAGCGGCCCGACCGGCCGCCGTGCCCGGCTTCCATATGCACACGGTAGACCACCAGGTTGTAGTCGGTCTTGCGCGCTCGAAGACGCGCGACATATTTGCTTGGCTCCCAATACTGAACCTGCGAGTCCCACAGGCCCGTGCTGACAAACATGGCCGGATATTCCTTCGCTTCAAGCTGATCGTAAGGTGAGTACGAGAGAATGAATTCGTAGTAGTCCCTGTCCTCCGGGTTGCCCCACTCGTCGTATTCGTTCGTGGTCAGTGGAATGCTCGCATCCAGCATCGTCGTAACGACATCCACGAAGGGTACGAGCGATACGATCGCGCGGTATTTTTCCGGCGCCATGTTGGCCACGGCCCCGACGAGCAAGCCACCTGCGCTGCCGCCCATGGCCGCCACTCGATCACGCGCCGCGTAGCCCTGATCGACCAGGAATTCCGTCACATCAATAAAGTCGTTAAACGTGTTGACCTTGTTCAGCAGCTTGCCGTCGTCGTACCAGGACCGGCCCATTTCCTGGCCGCCGCGAATGTGCGCCAGCGCGTACACCACGCCGCGGTCGACCAGGCTGAGGACGTTGCTGCTGAACCGCGGGTCGTTGCTGAAACCGTAGGATCCGTAACCGTACTGCAGGAGCGCCGCCGTGCCGTCGCGTTCGAAGCCAGCGCGGTATAGCACGCTGACCGGAATTCGAGCGCCATCGCGCGCCGTGGCCCAGAGTCTTTCGGTCAGGTAGTCATTCCTGTCGAAGCCCCCCAGCACGGGTTGCTCCTTAAGGAGCGTACGTTCGCCGGTCCGGACATTCAGTTCATAGGTACTGGCCGGCGTCGTCAACGAAGTGTAGGTATAGCGAAGCTGATCGGTGTCGGGCTCGGCATTGACCGACAGGGCCATGGTATAGGCCGTCTCATCGGCGTCGACGTAGTGGCTTTGGCCATCCCGTTCCACGATACGAATGCGCGTGAGCCCGCCCGAACGTTCTCCCACCGCCATGAAGTCATCGAACAGCTCGAACCCTCCGATATAGACGTCCGCATCATGTCCGATGAGGTCGCGCCACTCGGAGC
>VYEH01000061.1:15929-16289 GCA_009843005.1 Pseudomonadota bacterium
GAGCGGTTTCCCCAGACGCCATCACCCACTTCCATCAACTTGAAGTTTTCGGCATTCCAGTTGGTGCGGATCACCCAGCGCGAATCCAGATGGTCCGCCGAGTACTCGAAGTCGCGTTCGCGCGGCGCGAGTACCCGAAACTCACCCGGCGCCGCGGCCTTCGTGCAGCGCAACTCGCTGGACACGGTGCTTTCGAGGCCGATGCAGATGTATTTCTCCGAACGCGTGGTGCTCAAACCCATGTAGAAACTGTCGTCCAGTTCCTCGTAGACGACCGGGTCGCTGCCCGCCTCGCTGCCCAGGGAGTGTGTTTTGACCCACCGCGTCAGGAGCGTGTCCTCATCGTTCAAAACGTAATAC
>VYEH01000377.1 GCA_009843005.1 Pseudomonadota bacterium
GTGAATACGTCCCTGTACGCTCGACGCCCGCATCCCTGCGGGCGACGGTCTCAAGCGGCCGGCAGTGCGGCTCCCCTGGCGTCGTCGTCAGGCCGGGAGCATTTCGGGCATGAAGGCATGAAGACATGAATCGGTATTCTGCGTTCGGGCTGTTGCGCAACGCGCTTTCCTACAACCGGAACTGGCGTGCCGCGTGGCGTAGTGCGGAACCGAAGAAGAGCTATGACGCGATCATCGTCGGTGGCGGCGGTCACGGGCTGGCGACCGCTTATTACCTGGCCAGGGATCACGGCATCCGCAATGTCGCCGTGCTCGAGAAGGGCTGGATCGGCGGCGGTAACACCGGGCGGAACACCACCATCGTTCGCTCGAACTATTTGTGGACCGAATCTTCGCTGCTGTACGAGAAGTCGATGAAGCTCTGGGAGGGGCTGAGCCAGGACCAGAATTACAACGTCATGATCAGCCAGCGGGGGGTCTACAACCTGGGCCACTCGCTGCAGGACATGCGGGACATCGAGCGGCGCGTCAACGCCAATCGGCTCAACGGGATCGACGCCGAGGTCGTCAGCACGGCCGATCTCGGCAAGGCGATTCCGTACCTCAATACCTCTCCCGATGCGCGCTATCCCATCCTCGGCGCGTCGCTGCAGCGCCGCGCGGGCGTGGCGCGCCACGATGCCGTCGCCTGGGGTTTCGCGCGGGCCGCCGATGCGCTCGGCGTCGACATTATTGAGCAGTGCGAGGTCACGGGGATCGATGTCCGGGGCGGCAAGGCAGTGGGCGTGCAGACCAGCCGCGGCCCGATCGCGTCGGACCGCATCGGTGTCGTGGTGGCCGGCCACGCCAGCGTGCTGGCGAAGATGGCGGACCTGCGCCTGCCCATCGAGAGCCATCCCCTGCAGGCGTTCGTCTCCGAGCCCATCAAGCCGGTGCTGGACACGGTGGTCATGTCCGGGGCGGTGCACGGCTACATCAGCCAGTCCGACAAGGGCGAACTGGTGATCGGCGCCGGCATCGACGCGTACAACGGCTACGGGCAGCGGGGCAGCTTCCACATCATCGAGCACACGATGCAGGCGATCATCGAGCTGTTCCCGGTGTTCAGCCGGGTGCGCATGCTCAGGCTCTGGGGCGGCATCGTCGACGTCTGCCCGGACGCGTGCCCGATCGTGTCGAAGACGCCGGTGGAGGGCCTGTACTTCAACTGCGGATGGGGCACCGGCGGGTTCAAGTCGACGCCGGGGTCCGGGTGGGTGTTTGCGCACACCATGGCGCACGACGAGCCCCACGCACTCAACGCGCCCTTCAGCTTGGACCGGTTCGCTACAGGTGCACTGATCGACGAGCATGGCGCTGCGGCGGTGGCGCATTAGCGTGCGCGCTGTGCAGGGCGGGCGGAAATGAGGCCGGCAGCATTCTATCGCGTCGCGCCGACAGGCTCACGACCATGTTGTTGATCAAATGCCCATGGTGCGGGACCCGGGCCGAAACCGAGTTCAGCTACGGCGGCGAGGCCGGCATCGTGCGGCCGCCGGACCCGGATGCGCTGAGCGACGAGGAATGGGCCGACTACCTGTTCTTCCGCGCCAACCCGCGCGGCGCGCACCGGGAACTGTGGAACCACGCCCAGGGCTGCCGGCGGTGGTTCGGCGTGGAGCGCGATACGGTCACCTACCGTATCGAACGGAGTTACATACTGAATGGCGCCGCAGCTGATCCGGGGTCCGGGTGCGGGTCAGGCTCCGGCACCGGCACCGCCACCGAGGCCAGCGCCGAATCGGGCACGGTCTTCAGCGGCGGGAACGGAGGCTGACGATGGCAGCCATGCAACCGAATCGTTTGCAGCGGGGTGGGCGGATCGACCGGACACGGCCCCTGACCTTCTCCTTTGACGGTGAAGTCTGCGAGGGTTTTGCAGGCGATACGCTTGCGTCCGCGCTGATCGCCAACGGCGTCTCGCTGGTGGGACGCAGCTTCAAGTTGCGCCGCCCGCGCGGGATCGTCGGCAGCGGGGCGGAGGAGCCCAACGCGATCATGCAGGTGGGCAGAGGCGCCGACGCGCAACCGAACCTCCTGGCGACGCAGGTTGAATTGCACGAAGGGCTGATTGCAGGCACCACCAAGGGCTGGCCCGGCGTGCGCTTCGACGTCGGCGCGATCAATGACGTCTTCGGGCGAATGCTGGGCGCCGGGTTCTACTACAAGACGTTCATGTACCCGCGCTCGTGGTGGAAGCTCTACGAGCGCCTGATCCGTGCGTCGGCCGGCTTCGGCCGAGCGCCGGTGGCCGCCGATCCCGACAGCTACGAGCACATGAACGCGCACTGCGACGTGCTGGTGGCAGGCGGCGGGCCGGCCGGACTGATGGCGGCGCTGGCGGCGGCGAGGTCCGGCGCCCGGGTGATTCTCGCAGACGAGCAGAACGAGTTCGGCGGCAGCCTCCTGGCTTGCACCGAGAACATCGAAGGCAAGCCGGCGGCGGAGTGGGCTGCCAGCGGAGTGGCTGAACTGCGCGGCCATGCGGACTGCACGCTGCTGTCCCGCAGCACCGTGTTCGGCTACCACGACCATAACTTCCTGACGATAGCGCAACGCTGTACCGACGACGCAAACGTTCCCGGCGGCGCGGGCGGCCACAGCGACGGCGCCGCGACTGAGCACTCCCGGGGCGATAGCGCCCGGGAGCGGCTCTGGCGCGTCCGGGCCCGGCAGGTGGTGCTGGCCCAGGGTAGCTTCGAGAGGCCGCTGGTGTTCTGCAACAATGACCGGCCGGGCGCGATGCTGGCGTCCGCCGTTTCGACCTACGTCCATCGCTATGGCGTCCTGCCGGGCCGCCGCGCGGTGATCTTCACGAACAATGACTCCGCGTATCGGGCGGCGATCGACCTGGCTGACGCCGGCGCCTCGGTGGCCGCCATCTACGCCAGCCGTCCCGGCGGCGCCGGAGAACTCGGTGCCCAGGCACGAGCCCGGAAGATGACGG
>VYEH01000237.1:0-8856 GCA_009843005.1 Pseudomonadota bacterium
GGATACGCTGCACAACGATGCCACCCAGAATTCCGCCGATGGGATAGCCGATCACCATCAGCGCCATGGCCAGGCCGCGCCAGCGGCCGTTGGAAAATTCCGCGGCCGCAGCGTTGATCGCCGCCAGCATGCCGCCGATGCCGAGCCCCGTCAGCAAACGCCAGAACAGGAGTATCGGAACGCCGGTCGCGAATCCCGCGCCGAACATGCCGGCCGTCATGGCGAGGAGGCAGATGAGAATCGTAAACCGCCGGCCGTACCGGTCGGCCACGGGTCCCAGCACCAGGGAGCCCATTGCCATGCCGAGCAGTTCCATGGACAGGACCCAGCCGAGAACGGCCTCTCCCAGACCCCATTCGCTGGCAATGCCGGGTGAGGCGAAGCTGATGGACAACACGTCGAACCCATCCAGCGCATTGAGCCCGACGGTGACGGCCACGGCGGTCCATTGGGCCGTGGTCATGCGACCGTGTTCCATGATCTGCTTCGGCGTCCTGTCCACAATGCCTCCTGCGGCGGGCGAATGCCGCACTATAGCAACCTGTCCGCAACTCAAACAGCGTCTTCTGCCCGGCCAACAACGAATCTCGGCCTCCAGGAAATGCAGGTAGAATTTTAGACGTGAACGCTCGAACTACAGGTCTGCGCGCTTCGGTTTCAAGCGCGGCACTGACTGTGTGCATGGCGGTGCACACCGCCGGGGATGCACAGTCCCCTTTCGACTTCGACACGTGGGACCAGTATCTGGGTGGCAATGATTCCTCCCAATACTCATCCCTGGATCAGGTCGACAGGGGCAACGTTCACCGGCTGGAAGTCGCCTGGACCTACCTGACGGGCGAAAGCAACCATCGCTTCAATCCCATCGTCGTCGACGGAGTCATGTACGTTCTCGCCCGCGGCAGTACGCTGGTCGCGCTCGATGCCGCAACCGGCGAAGAACTCTGGACGCGGCCCCACGGCGGACCGGTGGGCAACAGGGGCATCAGCTACTGGCAGAACGAGGATGGCTCGGACCGGCGCCTGCTCTACCTCAACAACGGTTTGCTGACTGCCGTCGATGCCTCCAGCGGCCATGCCATCGCGGCATTCGGAGACTACGGGCGCGTGGACCTGAGGGACGGACTCAACCTGGACCCGATTGGCATCCGTCCCCTGCAGACGGACAACCCCGGCCGTGTCTTCGAGGACCTGATCATCATGTCTCTGCCTGCCAGTACCGCGGGATACGATTCGGCGCCGGCGGACATTCACGCCTACAACGTGCTCACCGGCGAACTCGAGTGGGTCTTTCACACCGTGCCGCGCCCCGGAGAATTCGGCGCCGACTCATGGCCCGAAGAGGCCCGGGGCAATTTCGGCGGCGTTCACAACTGGAGCGAGTCCACTGTCGATGCAAATCTGGGGATCGTCTACATCCCCACCGGAACGGCCCGCTACGACTTCTATGGCGGCAATCGTCACGGCGCCAACCTGTTCGGAAACAGCCTCCTCGCGCTGGATGCGCGGACCGGCGAGCGCCTCTGGCACTTCCAGACGATACACCACGACCTGTGGGACTACGATCTGCCTGCAGCGCCGAAGTTGCTCACTGTACGCCATGACGGCCGCAACATCGATGCCGTTGCCTTGCCGACGAAGCAGGGATACCTGTTCGTATTCGACCGCCTGACCGGGGAACCGCTGTGGCCCATCGAGGAGCGCGAGGTACCGCAAACCGATGTGCCCGGCGAGCAATCGTGGCCCACGCAACCGTTTCCCGTGGCGCCTCCGCCTTTCGCCCGCCTTTCCTTCACCGCGGACGACATCAATCCCTACCTGCCCGACATCGACCAGGCCACGCTGCGCAACATACTGGCCACGTTCCGGAATGAAGGCCTGTTCACGCCGCCGAGCCTGCAGGGCACCATCATGATGCCCGGCCACAATGGGGGTACGAACTGGGGAGGATCCGCGGTGGACCCCGCCAACGGCCTGATGTACATCTCGTCCAAGGCGTTTCCCACAACCGCTCACCTGATGGAGCCCGACGACGCCGCGGCGAGTGTTACGGCACCGAACGCCGGCCCCGGATTCATTCCCTACAGCGTGCCCATCGACTTCATGATTCAAAGCAACGGGCTCTCCGCGATCGGCCCACCCTGGACTCGGATTACGGCCTACGACCTCAATGCCGGCACGATTCTCTGGCAAGTCCCCAACGGCGACGTGGCCCAGCTTCGGGACCGGGGAATCACCGGCACCGGCAGCCACGCGCCCAGAAGCGGACTGGTGGTCACGGCCGGCGGACTGATTTTCATGGCAACGTCTTCGGACCGTATGCTCCGTGCACGGGACGTGGAAGATGGGTCCATACTGTGGGAATTCGCTCTCCCGGCGGCTTCCGAGGGCATCCCCGCAGTGTACAAAGCCGATGGCCGCCAGTTCATTGCCCTGCCCGTGGGCGGCAACGGCATCTTCAACTGGGGCCTGGAACTGCCCGAACCGGGTCCGGGCCAGTACATGGCGTTCGCGCTTCCTGGCGACCGGGAGCCTGCGCGGTAGGAATTCGTGGCTGGGATTTTTTTCAACGTGGGTCAGGCATCGAGCCGCCCCGAACATGTGCGCACTCAGCCCCTGTTCGCTCAATCTCGCCCGCCATCCATGGCGGGCTCGAATCGGGGCGCGGTGCTCCTGGCCATCCATGGCCCCGCGCCGCGCCCACGACGCGAACAGGGGCTGAGTGCGCACATGTTCGGGGCTACCATTGCGCCTCCGCCAGACTCCGCGGGAAGTCTCAGTTCCCCGCCAGAGTCTCCAGCTGGCGCTCGTATAGGGTGTTGAACAGGGTGAATTTTTCGATGGGGATCTCGGCTTCCGGAGCCGCATCCTCCGTCAGGACCATCGCGGGGCTGTCCAGCAGCGAGTGAAACGCAGGCCATTCCGGCAGCCCGTCTCCGTTCGGGTCACCGCGGGCGAAATTTACCCAGTACGACGACATCAGCTCCGCAAGGGCCTGGCCGCTCCCGGATGCCGCTGCGAGTTCGGGTGAACTGTTGTCCGGATACAGCGGAGGTTGCCCGAGGTTGTTGAAGACATAGGGGATTTCAGCGGCGTGGGCCGCGCCGAGCGACGGGATCCCAGGGTCGACCGGCGGAGTGTAGGCGAAGGAGTACGCGTATGCCTGGTTCCCCGTGTCGGCCTGACGCTCTCCCAGAAGGCGCATCTGCCAGGTCAGTTCGTCACTGAACAGCTCAGGGAACGACTCCGCCACCTGCTCGGGGGGATACAGCGCCAGGACTTCTTCCGCCAGGTCGCCCCAGCGGCTGCGCACCTGGTTTGCCCACTCCGCCGCGGTTGGGCCTTCGGCAAAGAACGAGCCCTCGTCCCGCGTGGAGCCGACGAGTATGTCGACCTCGTTCTGCCTGCCTTCCTCGAAGACGATGGTCAGGTCCTCCGGAATGACCCAGCCGTCAACGATGATACCTGCGCCGCGCAGTGCCGAGACTTCGTCGGCAGGCAAGGCTCTGAGCTCGGCAACGGTAGGCGCCCCAAGCGCCTCCGCCGCTTCCAGTCCCTGCTGCCCGGTCTGCGCGCGGGTGCGCATCGGCGTCATGGTCAGGCCCATCCAGCCTGCGCTCTGGGCGATGCCGCGGTGGAACAGACCCACCGCCTCGGGCGATGCCGCCAGTACGGCCACCATCATCGCGCCGGCCGACTGGCCGAACAGCGTGACGTTGTCCGGATCGCCCCCGAACGCGGCGATGTTCGCCTGCACCCAGCGGAGCACCGCAAGCACGTCCATTAACCCGTAGTTGCCGACGGCGCCGTGCTCGGACTCGGCGGCGAGATCCGGGTGGACATAAAACCCGAGCGGCCCCAACCGGTAGTTGAGCGTCACCACGACCGGCCCTTTCTCGGCCAACCGGGTACCGTCGTAGAGGGCAACCGAACCTGCGCCCTCGGTGAACGCGCCGCCATAGGCATACACCATCACCGGGCGCCCTTCCGACGGGGACTCTGCACCGGTCCAGACGTTCAGGTAGAGGCAATCCTCGTCCACCGGCGGCGAACCCTCAAGGACCGCGATGTTGAGCCGGCCCATGCCGGGCGGCTGCACGCAGACATTGCCGAACTCGTCGGCCGCGCGGACACCGTCCCAGGAGGTCGCCGGCCGCGGGGGGCGCCAGCGCAGGTCGCCGACCGGGGGCGCCGCGAACGGAATCCCCCTGAAGACGCGGATGCCGGTAGACGATACGGGCCCGCCCGAAATCAGACCCGTGTCGAGTTGAACGGGATCCTCGATCTGAGCGTGAGCAGGCGGTGCTGCGGCAATCGATCCAACGGCCGTGACCAGCGCAGCGAAGAACCGCCCGGCGGCGCGCCGGCGCGCTGTCGTCATTCTGCGGACTCGGACTGCGCCGCGGCCTGTGCGCGCTCGTATCGGGACGTCGTGATGTAGTCGCGAATCGTGTAATTGTCCTCGTGGCAGGCGTACTCGTAGAACTCGTAATCCTGATCGCGCTGCCACGGGTAGGTGACGGTCCAGGGCGCGGTCATGATTTCCGGATCCTCTATGGTCATCTCGAACTGGATGGTGTCGTCATCGAGAAGCGTGAAACGTTCGACAATGTGCAGCGACTCGCTGGTGGCGATGCTGTGCCACGGCGTGCCTACCGTCGCGACGTTGGTCATTCCGGCGATGCCGTTGAAGTTGGAAGATTCTACCACCAGCGTGTTGCCGTCCCAGTGACCGCGGGACTCGCCCATCCAGTGGCGAATCGCGGGATCAAGAGGCGGGCGGCCATCCACCGGAATGATGCGCGTGTCGTGGATCATCTCCAGGCGGATCACCACGTAGCCCGGCGCCTGCATGATCTCGATACCGTTGTTGTAACGGAATGCCAGCATCGACGGGGGCATGCCGCGGGTGATGCAGCGATCCCAGACATCAAAGTCTTCCGGCGTATCCCAGGTCTCCCTGAACCAGCTGCTTCCCAACCTCTCGGACTTCGCCGCGCCGAACTCCGTCAATTCCGGGAGCTGCCCATCGGGCGGATCGATGATCAGGGATGTCTGGCGCTGGGCCTGCCAAGGTTCCGCCCAGTGCCCCATGCCGATCCGGTCCTCGGAATCCTCCTCATCGTAGCGGGCCGTCGTGGCAATCATTCTCTCCTCGCGCTCGGCAAACTCTTCCTCGGTCACGAACAGCCGATCACCCATATCCTCGGGACGTACGAGCGGAGTGCCGATCATGTGATCGACCGGCCAGATTCCCCTGAGATCGGGATCGCCCCAGGGTGTCATGGGGTGAACCCAATCCTCGTCGCTCCCGGCGGACGCGTCCTGCGCCAGGGATTCGACGCACGCTGTGGCGGCGAACATCCCCGCGACGATTCCGAACAGTCTGGAAGCGGATGCTGGATGGTTCATGACGCGCTCCGAAAATGCTGACTTGTCGGCCGAACTGATGAGTTTGGTCAATGTAGCACAAGCGCCTCGCCCACGTGAAGCACGGTTCCAGGCCACTTCCACGGAGCACAGGCGAACTTGTCAGTTTGGCTACAAGACCGATCATCTGTATCATCGACCATCAACAGGCCCTGCAATACGATTTATTTGAATGTTCAGACTCCCCGGGCGGATTCCTGCATCAGTGGCGGTACTGTCCGCCGCGTTCGCGTGTCTGCCTGTGGCGGCTCAGAACGATTCCGGCAGCGACGACGGCCGGCCCGCCACGGGCATGAGCGACCCCGGGCAAACCGTTCTGGCCGGGACCACGGGCGGCGACAACGCGAACATGCCGCCGGGCGACTGGCGTACGATCAACCGGGACCTCGCGGCGACGCGCTATTCGCCGCTGGAGGAGATCAACCGCGACAATGTTGCCACGCTCGCCGAAGCATGGTCGTACACGCTGGCCACCGGTTCGACCGCCGTCCCGCTGGCCATTGACGGCGTCATGTACGTGCCCAGCGGCGGCCAGGTGGTTGCCCTCGATGCGGGGACGGGAGAGGAAATCTGGACCTACTCTCTCCCGGACGACACGCCGCGTTTCCGAGGTTTACCCGCAGCGGTGTCCAATCGCGGCGTGGCCTGGTGGCCCGGCGACAGCGACACACCGGCGCGTATCCTGTTCATGAACCGAAGTCAGTTGATCGCGGTGGACGCCGCGACGGGCGAACCTGCAGTCGGTTTCGGCCAGGATGGCTATGTGGACGTGGGCGTACCCTACGGCGGCACACCCACTGTCTGGCGGGAAGTAGCCATCATCGGCGCCGCCGTCCTTGAGTTGCCCCAGGGCCCGCCGGGTAACCCGCGGGCGTTCGACGTGCGTACCGGCCGTAAACTCTGGGAGTTCCAGACCGTGCCGCGTGCCGGCGAGCCGTGGAACGAGACCTGGGGCCACGGCTGGGAGGACCGTTCCGGCACAAACATGTGGGCCTTTTCCGCTCCGGTCGACGACGCGCGTGGCATCGCCTATTTGCCGATCTCGGGTCCCGCGCCCAACTACTACGGAGGTGGCCGCCCCGGTGCCAATGTGTACGCCAACTCCATCGTCGCCGTGGACGCCCGGAGTGGCGAATACCGCTGGCATTTTCAGACTGTTCACCACGACCTCTGGGACTCCGACATGCCTACTTCGGGTGGACTCGTGGAATTGCAGCAGGACGGAGGCGAACGGGTGCCATCCATCGTTCACGTAGGCAAACCGAGCTACGTTTTCGTCCTCGACCGGATCACGGGCCAGCCAGTATTCGAAGTGGAGGAGCGGCCCGTACCGCAGGGCGACGTCCCCGGCGAATGGTACTCGCCAACGCAGCCGTTCCCGGTCAAACCGGGCCCGCTAAGCCGGGTTTCGTTCGCGCGGGAAGAAATGGTCACAGCCGATGACACCACCCCCGCCCATGTGGAAGCGTGCAACGCCCTGTGGGACAGAAGCGGCGGGTTCTACAACGCCGGTCCCTTTACTCCGTTCATGTACAAGGCGCCGGACGACCCGCCGAAGTCGACGATACAGTTCCCGGGCGGCATAGGCGGCGTCAATTGGGGCGGGGTCGCAGTGAACCCTGCAACAAACCACTTTTTCGTCAACGCTAACGACACATCGCTGGTGGGATGGGTGCAGGACAAGGATCCGGAAGAGACCTACAGCTTTGAGGCGGTCGGCTCCACACAGCCCTATGATCGGGCCAGTGTGGACGGCGTCGGTCCGTTCTTCAACTTCAACGCATCGGTGGCCGGGGTCGGCGAGGACGGGCGGGAATTGCCCGGCGCCAGCCTGCCGTGTCAGAAACCGCCCTGGGCGAAGCTGGTTGCGGTGGACGCCGATACCGCCGAGATCGTCTGGGAGTCCGTTCTCGGAATTGTCGAGGACCTTCCCGAGGACAAGCAGCTTGTGGGCAACGCCGGCAGCGCCGGCCCGACGGTCACCGCAGGCGGGCTGGTTTTCGTGGGCGCCACCAACGACCGCCGGTTCCGTGCCTTCGATGCGGAGACCGGAGAAGAGCTTTGGACAACGCTGCTCCAGGACAATGCCAACGCGAATCCGATGAGCTATGCGGCCAGCGGCGGTAAACAGCATGTGGCGGTCATCGCCGGCAATACGGTCATCGCCTATGCGTTGCCCTGAGCATCACGCGCGAATCCGAAGGGGCCTGGAATAGCGGATGATGGAAATAATGAAAATCGCAGGAATCCCTGGTTGCAGAGGACCGATCAAGTGCTGAAGCAATGGACGTACGCATGGCTGCCGGCAACCCTGGTGGTCGCAATGGCAGCCCAGGCGCAGGAATCACTCCCGGAACGAGTTGCCGGCGAACCGAATTTCAATGGCATCTGGCAGGCCATGGGCACGGCCTACTGGAACATCGAGGCGCATTCGGCGGAGCCGCTGGCCGATTTCTGGCAGCTCGGCGCGCTCGGCGCCATACCGGCCGGCCAGAGCGTCGTGGTGGGCGGCACGATTCCCTACCTGGCCGAAGCGCTTGAGAAACGCGCCGGGAATCGCGCCGGATGGCCCCGGTCGGACCCGGAGACGAATTGCTACCTGCCGGGCATACCGCGCGCCAACTACATGCCCTATCCCTTCCATATCGTGCAGGGCGGCGGCGGCGGAGACATCCTGTTCGTCTACGAGTACGCCAGTGCGAACCGGATGGTTCACATGTCGGATCACATGGAACCGCCCGTGGATACCTGGATGGGCCGCTCAAATGGCCACTGGGAGGGAGATACCCTCGTCGCGGTCACCACGGGTTTCAACGGCAAGACCTGGTTCGACCGCGCCGGAAACCATCACAGTCCGGCCATGCAGGTGACCGAGCGGTTTACGCTGGTGAGCGAGAATCACATTCAATACGAGGTTACGATCGAAGACCCCAACACGTTTTCCCGTCCGTGGCAGATCGCCATGCCGCTGTATCGGCGCATCGAACCCAATGCGCAGATTCTCGAGTACAAGTGCGTGCCATTTGTCGAAGAGATGTTATACAAGGATCTGGAACTCCCGGAGTCGGAGTAGCCGTCAAGTAGCCGATACACCACTGAGCCAATTTGCAGGAGATCGATCAGATGCGAATTCAAGCCAAGTACACCCTGTTCAGCGTCGCCTCGTTGATGATTGCCGGATCGGCGCCGGCACTTGCGCATCATTCCTTTGCGGCAGAGTTCGACGCCAATCGTCCGGTCCACCTGGATGGCGTGGTCGTGATGTTCGAGTGGGTCAATCCTCACTCCTGGCTGCATATCGACGTCACCACCGAAGACGGCGCCGTGGAGCGGTGGCGCGTCGAGGGCGGCGCTCCGAGTTCGTTGCTGCGCCGCGGCTGTAACCTCAACTCGCTGCCGGCCGGCACCCGGGTTACGGTGGACGGC
>VYEH01000237.1:8866-14268 GCA_009843005.1 Pseudomonadota bacterium
TCCAGGCCAAGGACGGCTCGCCCCGGGCCAACGCGCGCGACATCGTCTTTCCGGACGGCAGGCGGTTGTTCCTGGGCTCAACGCGCATCGGTGCGCCGTATGACGACGAAGCAGAAGAATAGCCTGATCTCGCTTGACTCGATTCCACGCGGTTGCGCGCAGGTAACGATGACCTCGCGCCGAGAGGACATGCTCATCCCGCAAACCGCGGTTCGGGCAACCCGCGGATTCCAAGCCCGCTGATCCGGAACAGGGAGCCCGCTCCGAATTGCGGCCTGACATCCCTGCGGAACCGGTCATGCACCGCCGGATGCTTCACCCTTGCCATGGAGGTCACATAGATTTCGTCCAGCCTGTCGCCGCCGAACATGACCGAGGTGATGTTCCTCACCGGCATCCCGATCTTGCGTTCCACGTTGCCTTCCGGATCGTAGCGGACCAGGTCGCCGGAAATCAGCTCCGCGTTCCACAGGCAACCCTCCGCGTCCACCGTGGACCCGTCCGGAACGCCCGCTCCACCCCTGGTGTCGGCGAACACGCGCCGGTTGGACAGCGTCCCGCTATCGATGTCGTAGTCGTACGCCCAGAACTCGTCGACGAAGGTATCCGCCACGTAGAAGGTCCGGTCATCGGGGCTCCAGCAGGGCCCGTTGGTGCAGATGATGCCCTTCTCCACCCGGGTGACAGAGAGATCCGGGTCAAGCCGCCACAGCCCGCAGATGGGCAGTTCCTCCTTGTCGTCCATGCCTCCGGCGATGAACCGCCCGCGGCGGTCCACCTTGCCGTCGTTGAGGCGCGAGCGCGGCTGGTCGGCTTCGATGGTCTCGATGAGTTCCAGTTCTTCGGTCACCGGATCGAAGAAGTAGAAGCCGCGGTCCAGCGCCAGGACCAGCTTGCCGTTCTTCCGCACGGCGAGTGCGCCTACGTCGCGATCCAGCGACCAGTTGTCGACCCGTCCGGACTTCGGGTGCAGCCGCCAGATAGCGGGATTGCCGATGCGCCGGCCGGTACCGTCCAGCCACCAGAGGACACCGGTCTCCGTGTCCCAAACCGGCCCTTCGCCAAGATGATTGGCGCAGGCCAGCACGCATTCGATCCGTAGAGCCATTCCCCTTCCAGTTGTACCTTGCCGCCGCGACGAGCCGACGGCGGCGTCCTGGCGGCTCGTGGCAACATGCATCGTCGTATGGTCCGTTCCGGCTGGCCGAAGACGGCCGATCGACCGAGGACGCGCACCCGTTGCCACGGGCTGCCGTTCAGCCGTAAAGATTATGTGAGTTTAATTCGCTTAATTTCCAGCAAAAACATAATATCCACTTCCCTCGGCGGACCTGGAGATGGGCGCGGATGACAAGAAAAATCGCGTGTACACTCTTGCTGCTGTTCGCAGCGCTTCCCGGCCACGCGCAGGACGCGGACCGCCCCGACGTCCTGTTCATCGCCATCGACGACCTGAATGACTGGGTGGGCGTCCTCGGGGGGCATCCCCAGGCGAAAACCCCGAATATCGACGCGCTGGCCGCCCGGGGCATGGTGTTCACCAACGCCCACGCGACCGCCGCGATCTGCAACCCGTCGCGAACCTCCCTGATGCTGGGCCTGCGCCCTTCCACCACGGGCATTTACGAGAACGACCCAAGTTGGCTGGACCACGAACACCTGGCCGATCTGCCCACGATACCCCGGTATTTTCGCGAGCATGGGTATCGCACCCTCGGCGCGGGCAAGATTTACCACGCCCATACGTATCGCATCGATGCTTTCAGTGGCTACCAGGACGCCCGCGCCTGGGACGACTTCTATCCGTCGTTCGAGCGACAGCTTCCGGACGAAGTCGGCCCGCCCGTGAGGCCCGCCAACGGAAACCCCATCAACATCGGTTTCGACTGGTCCCACGTGGTAACGGACGATCGGGCCATGGGCGACGGGCAGGTGGCGGCCTGGATATCGGAACGCCTGCTCGAACCGACGGACCGGCCGCGTTTCGTGGCGGCGGGCATCTATCGCCCGCACCTGCCCTGGTACCTGCCCCAAGCCTATTTCGACGCTCACCCTCTGCCGGACATCGTGCTGCCCACCGTTCTGGAAAACGACTTGGATGACGTATCGGAAATCGGCCGCGAGTTCACGCAGGGAGCGTTCATGCCGCCCCTGGACATTCATGAGTGGGTGGTGGAAGCGAACAAGTGGGCCGAAGGCGTACAGGCCTACCTGGCCAGCGTAACCTTCGCCGACGCCATGGTCGAGCAGATCGTCGACGCCCTGGACAGCAGCGGCCGCGCCGGCAATACGATCATCGCGCTGTGGTCCGATCACGGCTGGCACCTGGGCGAGAAGCAGAGATGGCGCAAGCACACGCTGTGGGAGGAATCCACCCGGGTGCCGCTGATCTTCGTCGCGCCCGGCGTGACCGCCCCCGGCAGCCGCAGCGAGCGCACCGTTTCATTGCTGGACCTCTTCCCCACATTGGCTGAACTCGCGGGCATCGAAACACCCGGGCACCTCGAGGGGACGAGTCTCGTACCGCTCCTTGAGAACCCGGACCTGGAGTGGAATCGACCGGCCATTTCCACGCACCATTTCGGCAACCACGCGGTCCGCAACGAGCGCTACCGCTATATTCGCTACTACGACGGCAGCGAAGAACTGTACGACCGCGACGCCGACCCCAACGAATGGCACAACCTCGCCGGCGATCCAGATTACGCCGATGTCAAAGCGCAGCTGGCAAGTTGGCTGCCAACCGAGAACACACCGGACCTGCGGTTCGTGGATGAGCCATGAAGCAATCTCCCGTCCGGCATCCCAGACCCGGAGGCCGCTTAATTCACACGGCGTTTCAAGCCCGGCGCCGGCTTTATTCCCTTCTGACCCACGGAGCAAAAATGCGATTCACAACCCTGTTCCTGTCAATGATGGTGACCGTCCTGCCGACCGCAGCGCCGGGACACCACAGCGTCTCGGCCATTTACGACACGACCGCCGTGGTGGAAGCCGAGGGCCGGATCACCGACCTGTCGTGGCGCAATCCCCATGTGCAGTTCGAGCTTGAGGGCACGGACGAGAACGGATCGGTCCAGGTCTGGAATATCGCAATGACCTCGCTCACGAATCTCAGGCGCGATGGCATTTCCGGCCAGCTCGTCAATGTCGGCGACCGGGTTCGCGTGGCCGGCAACCCGGGTCGAAGGGATTCGAGCATGATCTACCTCGAAAACCTCATGTTGGCGAACGGCGAGGAAGTCGTCCTGGAGCCGCGGGGCGAGCCGCGCTGGGCAAATGAATACCTGGGGCGCGCCGGCCCCACCGGCCCCGGCGATCCGTCTGCGCCCGAACTCGGCATCTACCGGGTATGGAGCACGCCGCGCGACCAGGGGTTGCTGCTGCCCCAGGACACCAACCCGAACTTCGATTTCGACCTTTATCCGCTGACACCGGCGGCCCGGGCGTCAGTCGACGGGTTCGACCGGGTCACCGACAGTCCCATCCTCAACTGTATTTCCAAGGGCATGCCAACGATCATGGAGCAGCCCTACCCCATGCAGTTCCTGCGCCAGGGCGACGACATCGTCCTGCACATGGAGGAGTACGACACGCTGCGCATGATCCACATGGACCCGAGCGTGACCGATGAGGGCCAGCCAACCTCAAAGCTCGGTTTCTCGACGGGACGGTGGGAGGGCAACACGCTGACGGTGCGCACCACCAGGTCCGATTGGCCCTGGTTCGACGTGGTCGGCACTCCCCAAAGCCAGAACTCGGAGTTGAACGAGCGTTTCACCCTCAGCGAGGACGGCAGCCGGCTGGACTACTCGCTGACCGTGACCGACTCCGCCAACTTCACCGAGCCGGTCACAGTGACCAAGTTCTGGGTCTGGTATCCGGAAATGACGGTTGAGCCCTTCCAGTGCAGAATTTGAGCGACACGGTCGGAAAACCGAGCGATGAAATCGGAGAACAAGATGAAATTTGACACCCGAACTTTTTTACTGACCTGTCTGATGGCGCCGATGGCCAACGCAGGCGTTGTCGGCGCGGACGTGGACATCCACGAAGACGTGCTGGGCGGAAAGTCCTGGGGCCTGGCCGGGCCATACGAGAAGCTCATCGGTACGCTGTATTTCGAAGTCGATCCGGAAAATCCGGCCAATCAGCTCATCGTCGACATCGAGCACGCGCCCGTCAACGCGGACGGCAACGTGGAGTTTTCTTCCAATTTCGTTCTGCTCAAGCCCAAGCAAGCGGAGCGCGGCAACGGCACGGTGATCGTCGGCGTGGCGAATCGCGGCACGCGGCGCATGCTGACCTTCTTCAACCACGGCAGCGACGAGCACGAGGAGTGGGACGCCGTCAACCCCACCACGGCCGAGAACTTCGGCGACGGATTCCTCATGCAACAAGGCTACACGCTGCTGTGGGTGGGTTGGCAGCTCGATGTACCGCTGAGCCGCCCCTACGGCTCGCGGGTCTTCGTGCCCCGCGTGGAGCCGGATGATCCCATTGAGGGCCTGGTGCGAAGCGACTTCGTGGTCCGCGAACCGATATTCGACCGCACGCTTGCCGACAGGAACCACGTGCCCTACCCGGTTTCCGATCCCGGCGCGCCCGAGAGCGTGATGACGGTCCGGGACACGGTGGAGGGCGAACGGCAGACCATTCCCCGTGACCAATGGGACTTTGCCCGCCTGGAAAACGGTGAGGTCGTCCCTGACATGACCCGCGTCTATCTTTCCACCGGGTTCGAGCCCCACCGAATCTACGAGGTGGTGTACAAGGCACGGAACCCGGAGGTCATCGGGCTGGGGCTGGCGGCGCTGCGCGACGCGGCATCGCTGGTGAAGTACGGCTCATCGGAGGAATTGAACATTCCCGAAGGCGCGATCGGCCACGCCATCGGCTACGGCATGTCGCAGCCGGGACGCACGCTGCGCACTCTCGTCTACATGGGCTTCAACGAGGACGAGCAGAGCCGCAAGGCCTTTGACGGCATCATCGCGCAGATCGGCGGCGCGGCGCGCGGCAGCTTCAATCTGCGCTTCGGCCAGGCATCCCGGGACGCGCATCCGTTCCTGAATTTCTTCTATCCCACCGACATCTTTCCGTATGCCGACGTGGAGCTGACCGATCCGTTGACCGGCGAGAGCGGCGGAATGCTTTCCCATGTCCCAGAAGAGTTCATGCCGAAGGTCTACAACGTCAACACGTCCTATGAATATTGGGGCCGTGTGGCGTCGCTGCTGACCACCACGCTTGACGGCCAGGAAGATGCGCCGATGATGGAGGAGCACGCCCGTGTCTATCACTTCGCCGGATCCCAGCACCTGCCCTCGGAGTTCCCCCCGGAGCAGACCAACGGCCAGAACATCAACAACCCCAACGATTTCTCGTGGTTCATGCGCGCG
>VYEH01000237.1:14278-16241 GCA_009843005.1 Pseudomonadota bacterium
CTTTTGGTGAGGATGCAGGAGTGGATCGTCGACGGAACCCCGCCGCCGGCCAACAGTTTCCCTCTGATAGCAAACGATACCCTGGTCGAGCCCGCTGACGTCGATTTCCCCGACCTGCCGGGAATCAACTTCCCCACCAAAACCCACAACGCATATCGCGTGGACTACGGCCCGCATTTCGCCTCCGGCGGCATCATCAGCAAGGAACCGCCCGAGGTGGGGCCCGCGTACCCGATCCTCGTGCCCCAGGTGGATGCCGACGGTAACGAGTTGGGCGGTTTGCGAACCCCCGGTCTCCTGGTCCCGCTCGCCACCTACACCGGATGGAACCTCTACAACGCCGAGTACGGCCCCACGGACACCGTCTCGCACATGTCGGGCTCGTTCCTGCCGTTCCACAGGACTCAGGCCGAACGCGAAGCCGCCGGCGACCCGCGACTCTCCATCGAAGAGCGATACCCCGACAAGTCGCACTACCTCGGTCGGGTCGCCGAAGAGGCCATGGAGCAGATCGAAGACGGCTACCTCCTAGCGCAGGACCTGCCAGCCATCCTGGAACAGGCCGAAGACATCTGGGACGCAGTCGCCGAATAGCCAATCTCGATTCGCGAGACTCTTCTCGCGGACGGTCGCCTGCGGCCCCCGCGGGTTGGACTTACCCGTCCGGCGTACAGGTATACGGCTCCGGCGTCTCCCCCAGCGCAAGCCAGAAGCGATCGATCCCTGCCGGCTCCGTGAAGGTATCGGGATCGGTAAACACCGCCGAGTAGTCCAATCGAGACTGGTCCTCGCTCAGCGTGATGCGTTCCACCACCTCGACCGAGTCGCCGAGCCCGAATCCGAAGAAGAAATAGTTCCACGCAATGTCCGTGGTTTCCACGACCAGCGTACCGCCCTCCCAACGCCCGACCGAGTAACCCACCGGGCTCGGCGGCCGTTCTCCGGGAAGTTCATCGTCGATGTAGATGGTTCTCTCGACGCCGTACTCGTGCGCAAGAATCCTGATGTTCGAACCGTCTTCAATAAACGTGACGGGATGCGGCGTGACCATTACCACGGGCATACCCTTGGGCATGCACTGCATGTCCGGATCGTCCAGCGGATCCCATTCGGCGCGCCGGGCCAAAGCCGCCTCGTTCCAGGGCAGGTGAAGGCTGATGGCGCCTTCCAGAGCCGTCGTACCCGCGCTCCGATGCGGCTGGCTCCAGACGCGGAACAGTCCCAGGTTCTCGGCGGCGGCATCCACGACATCGTCCTGCGTGGCCGCCCAATGGGCCTGTCCACCCGCTTCGGCTGATTCGTTGAAGTAGGGTTCGGCGCCGCCGTTCAGGATCACCTCCCGACCGTCCGGAAGAAGCACATTGTTGGCGAGCAGAATATTGTCCCGCCGTGTTGACACCTGCCCGGCGATCGCGACCTGCTGACCGGGCTCGAAACTGTCTCCCGATACACCTCCACGCGTGAGGGTGTACAGCGAACCGAACGCCTGAATCTCCCAAGATTCTTCGCTGCCGTCCTCGCCGGTCACCGTCATGTCGAATGTCGGATGGGGATTCGTCCAGTTGACGCTCTCGAACACCCCCTCCAACACCTCGACGTCCTGAGCGAACTCTTGTCGCGAATGGTGCGCCTGTGCCCCGAAAGGCATGAGACTGACAATAACCACGATGATCAATGTGCGCGCCAGATACGCGTTACGGTTATTCAATTTTTTCTCCTGCGTGTGGAGTAAGAGCGTTGTGCCCGTCGTATTTTGTCCTGGTCTCACGTCTGGGCGTCACGGCCCCGTTTCCCCCAGTTGCAACCTGGAACCGTCCGGAAACAGCCTGTAGCGAATTTTCGTACCGGTCTCATCCAGGAAATTCAATGAGGCCTGGAACAAACCCTGTGGAAGAGATCCTTCAGGCACGGTCGCCTCGAGAATGTAGAGGCGCGAGTTGTGGAGGTAGATGCTCGCATACGT